>JBQEQV010000001.1:0-1044 GCA_052043585.1 Anaplasma sp.
ACATCTGCCTACGAGTACCGCATAACTTCCAGAGGCGGGGTCGGAGTTGTAAACATTTTAACCACTACCAGGAACGGCAAGGTAGTGGCGAGTTTCCCTGTTGCCCACACCGACCAGGTAATGCTCATAACGGACAAGGGTAAGCTGATACGTATTGCGGTAACGGACATCAGGGTCGTGGGGCGCAGCACTCAGGGAGTGATTCTGTTTAAGACTGAAAAGGGGGAAAGGGTTGTTTCCGTGGCCACCGTAGTTGATGGTGGGAAGGAAGAGGAAGATCAGTTAGACGATGAGGACTGATATAGACATAGACAAACTCTTTAGCAGGTTTGCGAACAGTAATCCTCATCCACAAATAGAGTTGCGCTACCGCAACGAGTTTACGCTACTGGTGGCAATTGTGCTTTCCGCTCGCACGACAGATGTGAGTGTGAATAAGATTACGGACAAACTATTTGAAGTGGTCGATTCGCCAGAAAAAATGCTGCAATTGGGGGAAGATGGCCTTAAGGGCCATATAAACAGCATTGGACTTTATAATTCTAAGGCAAAGAATATAATGAAGCTGAGCGAGATTTTGGTCAAAGAGCACGCGGGGCAGGTGCCCAAAGAATTCGACATTTTGGTAGATTTGCCTGGTGTAGGTAGAAAAAGTGCCAATGTATTCTTGAATTCGGCTTTTGGAATTCCGGCAATTGCGGTAGACACTCATGTTTTTCGAGTTAGCAACAGGATAGGCATCGTCCGGGAGAAAACTGTTTTGGGGGTTGAGACATCTCTTAACAAGATCATTCCCGAAAAATGGAAATTGTACGCGCATCACTGGCTGGTACTGCATGGAAGGTACGTATGCAAGGCACGTACACCCCTTTGCAACAAATGTATTGTCAGTGATCTGTGTGACAGTAGTAGGAACTGGTTGCCCGAATAGCCCAGTTATTTGCTTCCGAGCCCGAGCCTTGGCGGCAGCTTTAATAGCCTTAGAAATGGCAAAAGCAGCACAACCAGCCGTGATAGCAATCCCTAATGGAGGAAGAGCAGCAG
>JBQEQV010000002.1:0-1195 GCA_052043585.1 Anaplasma sp.
TTATATGACAGAAGGAAGGAAGCCGCACATAAACGTAGGGACAATAGGGCACGTTGATCACGGGAAGACAACGCTAACGGCAGCACTGACGACAGTGCTGGCGAGGAAGCTCAGTGGTGCCAATAAGGTGGTGAAGTACGATGAGATAGACAAGGCACCAGAAGAGAAGGCACGTGGTATAACAATTTCGACTGCGCATGTGGAGTATGAGACAGAGCATAGACACTATGCGCATGTGGACTGTCCTGGGCACGCAGACTACATCAAGAACATGATTACTGGTGCTGCACAGATGGATGTGGCGATACTGGTGGTGTCGGCAACAGATGGAGCGATGCCACAAACTCGTGAGCACATACTACTTGCGAAGCAGGTAGGGGTGAGAGACATGGTGGTGTGGATCAACAAGTGTGATATGGTGGAAGATGAAGAGATGCTGTCACTTGTTGAGATGGAGATAAGAGAGTTGCTGAGCAACTACGGATACGACGGGGACGGTATAGAGATAGTGAGAGGTGCTGCGGTTAAGGCGCTGGAAGAAGACTCTGACGGACCATGGAGTGAGAAGATTATGGAGCTGGTGAGTGCACTTGAGAGAGTGGAGTTACCGGTTAGAGAGAGGGACAAGCCATTCTTGATGTCTGTGGAAGATGTGTTTTCAATTCCTGGCCGTGGTACTGTGGTGACAGGAAGGATAGAGCGTGGGGTTATTAAGGTAGGTGATAAGATAGACATTGTGGGCCTGAGAGATCTGCAAAGTACGGTGTGTACTGGAGTGGAGATGTTTCACAAGGCATTAGATACTGGTGAAGCGGGTGACAATGCTGGGATACTGCTGAGAGGTATCAAGAAGGAAGATGTAGAGAGAGGGCAGGTACTGAGTGCACCTGGGCAGATGCGTTCGTACAAGGCCTTCAAGGCAGAGGTATATGTCCTTAAGAAGGAGGAGGGTGGTAGGCATACTCCGTTCTTCTCGAATTATCAGCCTCAGTTTTATGTTAGAACGACTGATGTTACTGGTAGTATAAAGTTGCCCAGTGGGGTTGAGATGGTCATGCCCGGTGATAACCTAAGCATAGAGGTTACTCTGGATAAGCCAGTTGCTGTTGATAAGGGGTTGAGGTTTGCTGTGAGAGAAGGTGGTAAGACTGTTGGTTCTGGTATCATAACTGAGATTTTGGAGTAGTGGGTTTAT
>JBQEQV010000003.1:0-1545 GCA_052043585.1 Anaplasma sp.
ATGAAGGTGACAATGGCAACTATAAATGGTGATATCAGGGACATCAGACTCTGTTGGGCTATGAAACCCTTATATCCAGTCTCATTTGTGACCAACGAATGCACAGTGCCTTCTAGCCCTAACCCTATGTCGGCAGCGAAAATGCCACGTAGCGTGCCGACCTGTACTATAGTCAGGATCTCGGCAAGGAAGGCTAATATGGTTCCATTTCTGAAGCTATCAACACTGAGAAAATTGGAAAAAATCAGCGCCAGAGACGGTAAAATGTTGCTGTATGATTTGAAAATGACCACCAGGCAAAGTGTCAGGTAAACTATGGTCATTCCGGGAACTATGCCGGATATGGATTTTGCAATGAACCTGAATCCCAAAACGCTCACGAGAAACAGCGAAATTGCCATCAGCACCCCTGCAATGAGTGGAGGCTGCCCAATCAGGTTCATGGGGATAGAGAGCGAATTCACCTGAACTAAATTGCCCACAGTGATGGCACATATCGCCGTCGCAAGCGAAGCAACCAAAGGGGCTACCCACTTGGACCTAAAGGCCTTCTGCAAGTAGGCAGGGGGCCCACCAAAAGACCTACCATTCACAACCTGTTTTTCCGCTATGCTGATGTAACAAGTCGCATACTTGACGATGGAAGTGACCACCACTATAAGCATCATCCATAATATGAAGCCCGGACCACCGGACCTGATAGCAACGGCAGTTCCGGATATGTTCCCTACACCCAAGTTACCGCCAACAATCGCACATACAGCGGCGACGGAGGAAAAATTTCCACGGCCCTTGCCCTGAAAAAGAGAGGATATAGCCAAACTGAGCCCGCGCACTTGCAACCAGCCGGACAAAAAAGACAGACGGAGCCCAGTGAATATGAGGAGAGCAACAGCAGGAAAACACAAACATGCGTTTAAAATACCCACAGCCTTACCCCTTTCCTAAAGCAACTGGCCTATAAAGACCCAAGCGGCGCAGACAAGAAACCATCAGAGAACGTAGCGTTGCCACACCAACATCAGCAAGCCTGGGACTGCTGACCAAAACGTAGCAAAAACCCTGCTGGGCGCAGCCACCCACAACATCCTGTACGACAACCCGCAACCGGCGCCTAATCCTGTTCCGAGTAACAGCATTGCCAGATTTCCTGCTGACGACGAAGCCTACCCTTATAGGGGAACCACCGTCGCCAGGCGCGGGGTCGGTCATTGCTTGCAGCAGGAGACCGCCACAACTCGCGAACAAACCGTGCTGCTTCACACACAAGAACTCTTTCCTCTTCTTTAGGGTAACAACCCCCATTAAGCGCACAATACAACCCTACCCTTAGCGCGCCTACGAAGAAGAATCCTACGCCCCCACTTCGAAGACATCCGCGCACGAAAGCCGTGCCTGCGCTTTCTTACAATTCTACTTGGCTGAAAAGTCCGCTTCATGCAACCTGCCTCGGGGCTCAAAACACCACAGACTATAATCAAACGAAAGCGGTGTCAAGGCACATAAACGGGAGAATGGGGAGAAAAGCCTGAGAAGATGGGGAGG
>JBQEQV010000004.1:0-2281 GCA_052043585.1 Anaplasma sp.
GAGGGGTTAGCGGGCCTGACAGGGTGGCCGGAAAAGGTCAGACTCCTGCAGGAACAGTGGATAGGCAAGAGTGAGGGCGTTATCATCGAGTTTGAGACCAGTTGCCAGCAGAAGTTGGATGTATTCTCCACTATGCCGCATATGTTATTTGGTGCATCCTTTTGTGCTGTGTCTGCTGATCATCCCATTCTTCAGTATGTTGAAGAGGAAGGGTTTGCTGCCCGTGTTGGCAGCATGTGTGAATTCGCCAGGGATGTGACGAAGGATAAATTTGGGATCAACACGGGACTATTTGCCACGCATCCCCTGATAGACAGGAAATTGCCCATTTATGTGGCAAACTATGTGTTGTCTGAATGCGGCACAGGGGCGGTTTTTGGATGCCCTGCCCATGATCAGCGGGACTTTGAATTTGCCACTACTTACGGTATTGACATATACCAGGTTGTTTTTCCAGATGATGGGGAGCCTTGCGATCTGCAGCGTGAAGCCTACCTAGGGCCGGGTACCTATCGCAACTCCGGGTTCCTGGACGGCATTAAGCTCGACAAGGCTCGGGAAGTTATGGTGCGGGAGTTGGAGGCCAGGGGCGGCTGCAAGCGCATCACAAACTATCGATTGCGTGACTGGGGTATATCGAGACAGCGCTACTGGGGGTGCCCAATTCCCGTTATACACTGCGGCCAGTGCGGCATTGTGCCCGTGGACAGGAAGGACTTGCCGGTATCTTTGCCCAAGGATGTAGATTTTTCTAAGGGGGGCAATCCGCGGGACCATCATCCTACGTGGAAGCATGTGAAGTGCCCTAAATGTGGGTCAGATGCCGAGCGCGAGACGGACACATTCGACACCTTTGTTGAGTCTTCGTGGTACTTTGCCTCATTTTGCAGTGAAAACGGGGGAATAAGCTCGTCCGCTTGCAACAAGCTCCTGCCCGTGGACTACTACATCGGCGGGATAGAGCATGCTGTACTGCATTTGCTTTACGCGAGGTTTTTTTGTAGAGCACTAAAAAAATGCGGGCATTTTGCGGTAGAGGAGCCCTTTCGCAATTTAATCACCCAGGGCATGATCTGCCACCAAGTTTATAAAGATTCGGCCGGGAATTACTTATTTCCCAAAGATGCACAACGAATGATTCAGGCTGGGGAGACAGTCGTGTGCGGAAAAGTGGAAAAGATGAGTAAATCTAAGAAAAACGTGGTTGATCCCAGCGAAATACTAAAAAAATACGGCGCCGATACGGTACGCCTGTTCATGTTGTCTGACACACCACCCGAACGTGATATAGAATGGTCGGATGTTGGGGTTGAAGGTGCGTGGAGATACGTGGAGCGACTGTGGAAAGTGCTGGGAGAAAGTAACAGCGGCTTTAGTACCAATTTTGACAACGCGAATGTATCCGGACAGGATCAGAAATATCTGTCCCGAGTGCATGCACTCCTTCGGGGGATCAATGGGGATATGGAGTACTATAGGCTCAACTGCGCGGTCGCGAAGTTTAGAGAGATGAGCAACATTATTTTTGAGATGCTGAGACAGCCTATCAGTCAAGCGGTGGTCGACGAGGCTGTGTACATTTTTCTTAGGGTCATCGAGCCATTTATTCCACATCTGGCAGAAAAATTGTGGGAGAAAATTGGGGGTGACGGCATGCTGTGTGTGCGAAGCTGGCCCGCTGTCAGGGAGGATTTGCTGGTAGAAAATTTTGTGGACATTGCAGTGCAAATAAATGGAAAGTTTGTGTGTACCATAAAGGTAGCTTCTGAGTGCGATGCAGATACGGCAAAGGCTGAGGCTCTCGGTGCCGCGCAGAAAAAGCTCGGTGGTAGCACAGTTCGGAACATGTACTACGTGCCGGGTAGAGTTGTGAACATCGTGACAAAATAGCATGCAGGCCTGAGGCCGTTTGTCTTGCGAGCGTGTTGCTTATGTGCTATTAGCGGGGAGGCGAAGTAGGGCGTCTATGTGCGATTGTACTTCTGCGCAAATTTGTTAGAATCGGGGTTTTAGCGTCTTCCAACGATGATAGTAGACTCGCACTGCCATCTGAATCACTTCGACGCGCCCGGGGTGCGGGATGCGGTGGAACAAGCGGTAAGCTCAGGCGTGTTGTTGATGCAGACAGTCTGTACCACACTTGCAGAGTTTCCCGAATTGCTCAAGATCGCAAATGAATATAAGCAGGTGTATGCGTCTGTCGGAGTACATCCGTGCGATAGTGCGGACGGGGAGCTAGTTTCCGCAGAGGATTTGATCAAACTAGCGCAGGATGAAAAAG
>JBQEQV010000005.1:0-7628 GCA_052043585.1 Anaplasma sp.
CTTCGGGATCGTGGCTTCCTCACTTTCCTATTGCCCGCAATAAAAAGGATTTTTGCCATTAGGGGCAAAACTGCAGAGATTAACAATATTCTTCTACATTTTGGCGAGGTTAAGCCGAATATGCTGCTGGAGAAGTCAGACGAGGTCACGTCTCTAGCCCACGCCATGCTCCGTTATGCATTAGAAAAGGAAATGATCAACGACGATCTGAGGGCTCAGGATCTACCGGATGCTTGGGCACAGGGCATGCGGTACTACTTTGACGCGGTACCCTCTTCCGAGAGGGAGGGATGCATGCAAGATGGCTACTGGATCGATGGAGCTTTCGGGTATGTGCCGTGCAAGGTGATAGCGTCGATAGCGGCGGCGCAAATTTTTTCTGCCATGGGTAGTGGCAAGGCCGATGTGCTCGGCCAGGTGGAAAAAGGAGATTTTTCCGGGGTGATTACCTGGCTCAGTAAGCATGTGTATTCTTACGGAGGAAGGTACAGCAGCACCACGTTGCTGAAAAAAATTACCGGGAAGAGGATTGATGTGGACTCATACAAGAACTACCTCGTCTGCAGGTATCTTAGCATGTGACCGCTTGTAGTAATTGCGCGAGGTGGTTTGTTTTATGGAACGCAGTCCGCACTATGTGATGGCTAGTGCTGCGAGGCTCTTGTCCGTGGATGCGGTGCAAAGCGCTGCTTCTGGGCATCCCGGGATGCCATTGGGTATGGCTGATGTTATAACCGTGCTGTTCTCGAAGTTTCTGCGGTTCAGTGTCAAAAATCCATCATGGTACAACAGGGACAGGCTGGTTTTCTCTAATGGCCATGGGTCGATGCTCATGTACTCAGTGATGTATCTTGTCGGGTACATAGGAATCGAGGACATCAAAGAATTCAGGCAGCTGAACTCTATTACACCCGGCCATCCGGAGTATGGTTGCACAATTGGTGTGGAGGTTACTACAGGTCCTTTAGGACAAGGTTTAGGGTGCGGAGTTGGGCTTGCAATTGCGGAGCGTATGCTTTCTGCGAAATTTGGTACTGACCTCATTGATCATTACACATACGTCGTAGCAGGAGACGGGTGTTTGATGGAGGGGATCAGTCACGAAGCGGCCTCCTTGGCTGGTCACCTGGGTTTAGAGCGCCTGATAGTTTTGTTTGATGACAATGGGATCTCAATAGATGGAAGCACTAGCCTTGCTACTTCAGACGACGTGTGCGCCAGGTTTGCAGCCTACGGTTGGGATGTTTGGAAGGTTGATGGTCACAACTTTAGTGAGGTTGAGCAAGCGATTGAGGCCGCGAGGAAGCCGCGGGGCAAACCGTCGATAATCTGCTGTAAGACGGTTATAGGGAAGTTTATGTCCCGAAAGGAGAACACTGCATCTGCCCATAGTTGGCCGTTTTCCCCGGAGGATGCTCAGGGGGTTCGGGATGCACTTGGCTGGAAAGGAGAAAAATTTACGGTTCCGGAAGAGGCTAAGGTGCTGTGGAACGAAGTGAGATTGAGGGCGGAACGAGAGTATGATCTGTGGATGGAAAGTGTCGGTTCTGACAGGCTCGAGGTGCTCAACAGAAGGTTCTTAGGTGGGGTGCCTAATAGCGTAATTTCGGAGTTGGATGCGCTTAAAAATTCTTTATGTGAAGCGCGTCCCAAGGAAGCCACCAGAAAATCCAGCGGTAGAGTGCTGGAGTTTTTGATGGAGAGGGTGGATAAGCTAGTTGGTGGGTCAGCGGATTTGACTTCTTCTAGCAATACTAGGGTGTCCTCCATGAACGCGGTGAATGCAGGAAATTTTGACGCATCTTACATACATTACGGCGTAAGAGAACATGCGATGGCGGCGTGTATGAACGGGATGGCGCTTTATGGTGGCATCATACCGTATGGCGGTACTTTCTTGGTATTTTCTGATTATTGCAGGCCCGCGATTAGGTTGTCTGCACTTATGGGGGTGCAGGTAGTATACGTAATGACTCACGACTCTATAGGTGTGGGTGAAGATGGCCCGACTCATCAGCCCGTAGAGCACTTGGCATCCTTGCGCGCCATGCCGAATTTGTATGTCTTCAGGCCCGCAGATGCGGTTGAGGTGTTGGAGTGCTGGAAAGTCGCTCTGCAGCAGACAAAATCCCCGTCTTTGTTCGTGTTATCTAGGCAGGATGTGCACTTTTGTCGTGAGAGTTACTCCGCGGATAATCTGTCGGAGAGAGGTGCATATATCGTGCGGGAGTGCAATGGTGAGCTGAGGGTCACGATTTTTGCTACCGGTTCCGAAGTTGGTGTTGCTCTGAGTGCAAGAGGAGTTTTGCAGGATATGGGGATTGGCGTGAGAGTTGTCTCGATGCCTTGTTGGCGCATATTCGATGCTCAAGATGAGAAATACATTGAAAATTTATTGGGTAATAATAGCTTGAAGGTAGCTGTGGAGGCCGCCTGCTCTCTAGGATGGCATAAGTATCTTGGGCATGATGGGGTGTTTATAGGTTTGGATAGGTTTGGTGCATCTGGGAAATGCGAGCATCTGTACGAATATTTTGGGATTACTAAGGACAATGTGGTCAATAAGGTACTGGAAAGGCTGGGTATCGTGAAATAGGGTGTATGTGGAGGTTAGCTTGCTGATTTTCTCGATTTTTGCGTTGCTCTTGTGTATGCTTACGATGCTATTTAGGGTCGTTACAGCGGGTACCGTGGGTGATAGAGTGCTTGCGACAAACGTGTTTAACGCCTGTGGGGTGGCGCTGATCATGGCTCTGGGGGTCCTGAGAGGTACGCAGTCGTTCTTTATAGATGTGGCGCTGGTGTATGCTTGTGTGGGGCTTGTAGCAGCGGTAGGCTTCGTGAAATTTTTTACAAACGGTTGGGGGGACAGAGAATAGATGTTTCCGCTACTGGGAACAATAATTTTGGGAGTGGGGATCTTTTTTATAGCAATTTCGGTTATCGGGGTTATAAGGTTTCCCAGTTTCTGTACCAGGGTTCATGCCGCGGGTATGGCTGATTCTGTGGGCATTGCGTTAGTGTTGTATGGGCTAGCAATGCATTGCGTGCTGTCTGTGTTCACTATCAAAGTTTTTACGCTGATGTTTTTTCTGTGGGTCACTTCCACAACTGCGTGTAATCTACTCGTGTATGCTGTGTGTAGCGTGAGTCCTGATGATAAGAGAGAAGAATAGATGTTCTCGAGTGCTGGTATAGATGCCGGTTTGGCGACTAACTGCGCGCTGCTATGTTTTTTGGTGATCTCGGCGATTTCTGTGGCTGTGTGCGAGAATTTGTTGGTCAATGCCATCGCGCTATGCGCCTTCAGTCTCACCATGGCAGTTTCCTATTTGGTTATGGATGCACCTGATGTTGCAATTACTGAAGCCGCGGTGGGAGGAGGATTCGGCACCGTGCTGATGTTGATAACGCTTTCGCGCCTCAAGTATAACGCATTCGGCAACATGGGGTATGTGTGGTGTCGCAATCGCCTAAGGTTTATTTTTGCTGCGTTAATTTCCATGTTGATGTTTTTGGCCTTAGCGTCAGCGGTCCTGGATCTACCGGACTTTGGGGATGAGAGGTCGTTACCGAATGGGCAAGTTGCGCGCTATTACCTGGAGAATACATATCCTTACATGGGGATTCCGAACGTGGTCACCGCGGTTTTGGCGAGTTTTCGTGGCTATGATACCATGTGCGAGACATTAGTTGTATTCATGGCTGCCATGGGTGTGTCGTTGCTGCTTGGTAGGAATAGGATCAGTGAGTAGAGATGTATGCTGAGTAAAGATTTGGCTGTACGCTACGTAATTACCTTCATGCTGCCCGTGATTACGCTGTACGGGTTATATGTGCAAATGCATGGGGATTACAGCCCTGGTGGCGGATTCCAAGGAGGTGTTATCATTGCCTCCGGGCTAGTTTTATACGCGATGATGTTTGGTGATGCAGTGGCCACCAAGGTTGTGCCTGTTGCCTTTCTGCGTGCTATGGGAGTTGTGGGGCTGCTGTTATACATGGTTACGGGACTCATTTCTGTATTTGTGGGTAAAAACTTTCTGGCGTATTTTTTTGCGGTATTTGATGCTGTATCCGAGCAAAAATTGGGCATTTTTCTCGTAGAACTAGGTGTTGGTCTGGTGGTTTGCGGCTCAATGGCAAGCATTTATTTTGACTTTGCATCGCGGGAAAAATAGATATACACTGACGGCACGATCTCGTGGGTTGCTTTGTGTGCTTCCGCGTGTAGTCATTGTTCGAGTGGCAGTTGTTGAGTGTATGCATGGGGAGGCTGGTGCTCTTCTTTTTGTTGCATGTGAATTATGTGGTCTTTGCTTTCTTGATGGCTATCGGTCTATTTGTGGTGACTGTAGCTGACAAACAAGTGAAGAAGTTGATGGGTTTGGGTATTTTCCAAACTTCTGTTCTACTGTTTTATGTTTCTTTAGGGTATGTTCGGGGTGGCGGAGTGCCAATACTTTCCGGACACGGGGGAAATGCGGTATTGTACAGTAATCCCCTGCCTAGCGTCTTGATGTTGACTGCCATAGTGGTTGGTGTTGCTACCATGGCGGTGGGTCTTGCTATGATAATAAAGATGGAAGAGTCCACCGCGGCGTGAGGTCGTTTGTTGTGCCTGTGGTGCCTGAGATGTGCTCCCAGTGTGGTCGTGTAAATGGTGGTTCTGTGAAGAAGATTTGTGAGGGTTTGTGTCTAATGATAGTAGTGGAAAAAGGATATTGGTCGATGCCGTATACGCTGATGAAGTAAGAGTTGCGGTACTCGATGGAGGCAAGGTAGTCGAGTTTGATCAGGAATTAAAGGATAGAAAACAGCTGCGTGGCAATGTATACTACGCAGTTGTGAAGCGCATAGAGCCCTCTCTGCAGGCTGTATTCATAGAGTATGGAGTGGGCAAACATGGGTTCCTGCCGTTTTCCGAAATATCTGTTGAGCATTATCAGTTGCCTCCGGAGGAGAAGGAAGCGCTTTTGCAGAGTGTGTACGGTGATGCCCAGGAAGCGGTCCAGGAGCCAAATGATTTAGCTGAGGATGATGAGCCAGGGGTAGTGGGGGTGCCTGCTGACGATGAGCCCGCGGACGCAGATAAGCTGTCGGGTGATGATCGTGGAAACAGGAAGGATTCCGCTGCTAAGAATAGGTCTAGATCGTCGCTCCATAAGATGTATAAAGTTCAGGACGTGATCAAAGTAGATCAGCGGCTCATGGCTCAGATCATCAAGGAGGAGCGGGGAAATAAATGCGCGACTTTCTCCACTTACATCGTGTTAGCGGGCAGGTATTGTATTTTCATGCCAAGCGCTGGTAACAAGAACAGTGGGATATCTCGTCGTATAGAGGACTACGACGATAGAAAAAACCTGAAGGAGGTATTGAATTCCATCAAGCTACCCAAAGAATCTGGGGTGATCATCAGAACTGCGGGGAGCAGCAGGAGTCATAAGGAGATAGAGCAGGATTTGTCTTATCTGCAGGCCACGTGGAAAGAGATATGTGATAACTGTGAGAAAGTTGAACCTCCGGCCCTGCTGTATGTTGAAGCGAACATTATCAAGAGAGCACTTCGGGACTTTTGTGATGAGAATACCCATGATGTTGTAGTTGCGGGTAATCGAGCTTTCAGTTTGGTCAAGGAATATGCGAAGTCCATGTTCAGAAACAAGCTGCGAGTTAGGATGTACAAGGGTAGCATCCCCATCTTTACTCACTACAGGGTTGATTGTCAGGTTCTTGAGCTATACAGCGATAAGATCTACCTGCCATCGGGTGGATACCTGGTTATTACTCCGACCGAGGCACTGGTCTCTATAGATGTGAATTCCGGGAAGATGACCGGTGAGGACAGCATAGAGGAGACTGCGTATAAGACCAATATGGAAGCCGTGAAGGAGATAGCGAGGCAAGTGAATCTCAGGGGGCTGTCCGGTCTTATCGTGATAGACTTCATAGATATGTTGAAGTACAGGTATTGCAGGGCGGTTGAGTCTGAGGTTCGTGAGGCATTTAAAAACGATAAGGCCAAGATTCAATTTGGATACATAAGCGCCTTTGGTTTGATGGAGATTTCCAGGCAGAGGGTAAAGCAAAGCATTCTGGATATCAATACGGTGCAATGTTCTCACTGCAAGGGAGTTGGTCGAGTGAGGTCTTTGGAGTCCGTGTCGGCTGACATACTTAGGGATGTGAGGTATTTTGCACACAAGAATCGCGAGAAGATTATTTCTATCTCCTCCGATAACCAGGTTATGGCGTACCTCTTCAACAACAAGCGTCGCCATATATATGGAATCGAGAGCGAATTCAAAGTGCTCATCAAGTTCAGTGTGGATGAGAGTCTGGGTGCCTCGGAATTTAATATTCGAGCTGAGAAGGGTTACAATGCCGCTTTGAGTGAGGAGTTAATGGGGTTACCCGCGAGTACGTCTGAAGTTGCGGAGGGCAAGGAGGCAAGTGCTGATACTAGCGATGACGGGGTACACGTTCAGCCTTTACCCGCGCCTGTGTCCGAGAGATCTGGCGAGACGTGGGTGAAGAGGTGGCTGTTGCGCATGTTTGTGGATGCCTCTTGAGAGATTTAGTGCTCCGGGTGTGTTAGTTTTTGTGTGCGATTGCGTCTAACTTTTAAGCCTAAGTTCCGGGAGGATGAATTACGGCCTTAAGCAGCGGTTGGGCTCACTATGACCGTTTTGTGAGACGTGCTGTGGACGCGGTATCTGCTGTGCAATATCATTATTTTTTTAGCTTGTGCAGGGGTAGGGGTTGTAATTTTAGGCATAGGTAGTTATATCTACCGTATCCAGTTTGGATTCTTAATTTCGTATGGGGGTGACCATGGCAGCTGAACGTATAGTGGGTATTGATCTTGGTACTACAAATTCCTGTGTTGCTGTTATGGAGGCGGGTACCGCGAAGGTTATAGAGAACAGTGAGGGCTCTAGAACCACTCCATCAGTAGTTGCTTTTACTGAGAATGAGAGGTTAGTTGGTGAGCTCGCAAAGCGTCAGGCGAACATTAACGCCCAGAACACGATATATGCGAGCAAGAGAATAATAGGTCGCAGATATGATGACATGCGGGATGTGCAGTCTTCCTATGAGATATTTCCCGCGAAAAATGGGGATGCGTGGATAAGAGCCAGGGGCGAGGAGTACTCTCCGGTGCAGATTGGTGCGTTCATTCTAGAGAAGATTAAGGAAACCGCTGAGAGGTATTTCGGGGCGCCGGTCAAGAAGGCTGTCATTACTGTTCCTGCGTATTTTAACGATGCTCAACGTCAGGCTACCAAGGACGCTGGGACTATTGCCGGTCTTGATGTTGTGAGAATTATCAATGAGCCTACGGCTGCTGCTTTGGCTTATGGTTTGGATAAGAGCGAAAAGCAGAGGACGATAGTGGTGTACGACCTCGGGGGTGGAACCTTCGACGTCTCGGTTCTTGAGATTGCTGAGGGCGTGTTTGAGGTTAAGGCTACCAATGGTGATACCAAATTGGGTGGTGTAGACTTCGATAATGTCGTCATGGAGCACATGATGAGTCATTTCAAGGAGGAGACCGGCATTGACTTGCACAACGATCCAATGGCAGTTCAGAGAATAAAAGAGGCTGCGGAAAAGGCTAAGAT
>JBQEQV010000006.1:0-2436 GCA_052043585.1 Anaplasma sp.
GTTATCCCCTATACCAGAGGCAAATTTGCTGATCAGTTTGTCCGCGCCAAAAAATACACCCGTAAATACAACCAACACAGCAATGGCGGGCCACGCCAACCTTCCGAAAATGGCCATGATGCTGGATCCTACTATCACACCAGTCATGATAGGCAGTCCTATCCCACGCACAAAATTAACCACGTTGCATATGACCTTTATCGCAACAATCTCCCCTTCGATGGGGGCCCCAGTACCACCTGGTTGCGACACCACTGGTGGAGGAGGAGGTGGTGGTGGAGCAGAGCTTTTTCCCGCTGCCTGCGCATCATCAAAAACAAGCAGTAGCACCAAAAATATCAAGACCTTTGGGACCCAAATCGATGCAACTTTTCTCAATTTCTTATAACAGATCACTTCCATTCCTCCCCCAGTAGAACAACAAAACTTCTTACACCATGCACAGCACCTAAGACCGGCCAGAAGCCAGGATAATTACTTACGCTACGTCAAGCATGACACTCCCCCTCTCCGCAAACGCGGCGTAACTTCTTGTAAGGAAGGATGAGAACCAGGATTGGTGCCCCTGCAGGAGCACAATTCGCCCGCGCACAGTGCGCAGCATCGGCACACTGCATCGCAAGCAGCTTTGGTAACATAACAATAATTCACGGTAAATTGCAGCGGCGCCGCACCACTCAGCGCAGCATCCAACTACCGAAACCGCAACAACGCATGACGTTCTTACCGCTGAGCGTGGAATTTGCATGGCACTCGCACGTGAGCCGAACAGCGGCCCAGTGAGCGTCGAAAGGCTCACTTCAAATTTCCTCATCAAAAGCGGCACAACGTTAAGAAGCCAATTGACATAGGAGAAACTGCTTAACAACAGGTTGCCCGGCATCGCGTAAGAGAGATCCCAGCCGCCTGCACAGGCGCTTAGTTATTCTTGGAAATTTTCGCTATTTTCGAGGTGGTGTGTACCAGAACTTCCATACAGTAGGGTATTTTCAGTATACTAAGCCCACATCCATCGCAACCCGCGCCAGACATCGTCCGGCACAACAACCCGGAATGCGGCTTGCGTAAACAACGCAACCCAGAATCGCTTGCCACCACACACAAATACGTCAGACCTCCGCGTGGGCGCGTCTTTGCCTAGCTTAGACTTTTACCCCACCTGACGTGCATTCAAATTTGTCAGCACCGTCACCGCCAACACCAGCTGCAAACTTGCCTATCAACTTACCTGCGCCGAAGAATATCGCAGTGAACACAACCAGCATCGCAATCGCGGGCCACGCCAACCTACCGAAAATGGCCATGATGCTGGATCCCAATATAACCCCGGTCATGATGGGCAGGCCCAACTTCTGCACGAATACCACCACATTACATATGACTGACGCTGCTGCATCATTGTCGTTGGCGGTACTCTGATCCCCTGCAGACGCAGCCACGCCGGGCACAACACTGAAAAGCAGCATTACAGCCAACAACAGGACTAGCCTTATTCCTCCCCATGGAACCTTCACTTCGAGGCACCCAATATTCAATCCAAAACCCACGCTCAGAACCCTCCACTACAAACCGCGTGAACCTGTCACTCCTCATCGTAGGCAACCGCAGCAGCCTTAGCCGCCGCTGCGGGATTCCCCGCCTTGGTTGCACAGTCAAAATTTGCTGCATCGCTGGCTCCAGTACCACTGAGACCGGCTGCAAATTTGCCCATCAACTTACCTGCACCGAAGAATATCGCGGTGAACACAACCAGCATCGCAATCGCGGGCCACGCTAACCTACCGAAGATGGCCATGATGCTCGACCCAAGTATCACCCCAGTCATGATAGGCAACCCCAGCTTTTGCACAAAAAGCACCACGTTACATATGACTTTGGTCGCCGCATCATCATCTTGTGCTTGGTTAGCCTGTGCCTCAGCCACAAACACACCGTAAATGCCAGAATCCTCCGCTGCCTCTACAGCAGCACCGGCCACATCACCTGCAATCGCAGAGCTTGTCGTTGCAAACAGCCACACAAAGCTGACCACAAGCATCGCAAATGCCCAAAACTTATAACTCAGCATACCCCCCTCCAATCACACACTCCTGCTTCATGCTGCACCAAAGCGCACAGAGCACCTTGACCCACACAGCAAGGATGGCTCCTCTGACAACATCCTTGAAATTAATCTAATCCAGGGAGAATTCCCCCCCCCCGCCAATTCTGCAGTTGCGGCACCGGCAGCGGCTTGCGTCTGACCATTTCCTTTGCACTCAAACTTCTCTGCATCAGTACCGACGCCAACACCAGCAGCAAACTTGCCTATCAATTTACCTGCGCCGAAGAATATCGCAGTGAACACAACCAGCATCGCAATTGCGGGCCACGCCAACCTACCGAAAATGGCCATGATGCTCGACCCAAGTATCACCCCAGTCATGATAGGCAACC
>JBQEQV010000007.1:0-43478 GCA_052043585.1 Anaplasma sp.
GAGAGGATGCTGTAGAAGAGGCTTCAGATGAGCCGGTAGAAGAAGAGCCTACTGGTCAGGATGAAGAGCATGAGGGCGGCAAGGATGTTGTTGTCGAAGAGACTGATTCAGATGCTAAAGAAGGTGTTGAAGAGGACGCTGCTGCTAGAGAGGATGCTGTAGAAGAGGCTTCAGATGAACCTGAAGAAGAGAAGCCTGCTGATTTGGATAAGGAGCATGAGGGCAGCAAGGATGTTGTTGTCGAAGAGACTGATTTAGATGCTAAAGAAGGTGTTGAAGAGGACGCCGCTGCCAAAGAGGATAGCGTAGAAGAAGAGGAGGTTCCAGGGTGGCAGATTGTAGACGAGCTTGCAGATGTTACAGAGGCTGATTCAGATGCTAAAGGAGGTGTCGAAGAGGAAGTTACCGCTAAAGAGGAAGCTGAGGTTGCTGCTCAAGAGAATGTTGTCGTAGAAGAGAAGACTTCGGATGAGCCGATAGAAGAACCTGCAACTGCAGATGAAGACCTAGGCAAGGTCGCTGAAGGGGATGCGTCGCAAACAAAAGAAAAGGATGCAGCAGATGAGGTGCCAGGCAAAGAGGAAGCTGAGGTTGCTGCTAAGGAAGATGTTGTCGTAGAAGAGAAGACTTCAGATGAGTCGGTGGAAGAACCTGCTGGTCAGGATGAAGAGCATGAGGACAGCAAATATGCAGACTTCGAGTGGATTGATTCAGGTGCTGATGAAGAAGTTGAAGGGGGAGCTGCTGCTCAAGAGGATGTCGTTGTAAAAGAGGAGACTGTAGACGAGCCGGTATCAGAGCCTGCGACTGCAGGTGAGGACGTGGGCAAAGTTGGTGACAAAGATGCGTCGAAAACAAAAGAAAAGGATGCAGCAGATGAGGTGCCCGGCAAAGAGGAAGCTGAGGTTACTGCTGCGAGTAAAGAGGATACCTTGAGTCAGCACGAAGATGTGGGCGAGGCAGCGGATGAAGCAGTTTTGGACGCGGATGCCGAAAGTGGCGGCGATGGGGATGCTAGCGTTGCTTCAGCTGCTCCCGAGGATATGGATATTGCCTCAGCAAGTTGGGCCACTGCGGCTGCTAGTAGGCCTGCAAAAGCTACTTCTAAATCTGATGCGACTGCAGAGAAGAAGAAAGCCACCGCCAAGGCAGAGAGCGGAGGTAAGAAGGCCGATGAAAAAGCTGAAGAGCTCGCAACTGCATTGAAAAAGCAGCGGAAGAAGACCAAGGATGGCAGCGATGTAGCGCCTGATCAGAAGAAGGACACTGATGATGCCGAGAAGATCACTTCGGGCCCAACCAAGGTCAAGGATATCAAGATGGGTGCTGTAAGCGCGAGAGAGACCATCGATCCTGAGGCTTGGAAAAAAGAGACACCGTTTGTCGATACTACCGGACGCGAAGAGAAGAAGCAGGACGACAAGAAGCAAGAAGGTGGAGGAAAGCGCAGGAAAGAAGAGGAGAGCAAGCTGAAGATTGCTAGTTTGACAGACAAGATCAAGGCGTTGGAGCAAGGCTTGGAAGGCCTTGACCCAGCTGGCGAAGAGTACAGCAAGAAGAAGGGTGAACTCGACAAGCTGAAAAAAGAGCTGTCCGATCTTAGCGGGTCTCAATCTTGATGTACACACGGAAGCAATTACAGCGTGGCTAAGAGCCTCTAACCTCCACAAGCGGAATGTTGCTACACCCATAACTGCCGTAGCCATCTAGTGAGCAGGAAAGGAAATCCACGTCGAATCGCACCAATACATCAAACTCGAAGTCCGCAAAAATGGGGATATCTACTCCAGGTGGTGACGCGAAAGACAACTGGCCGCTTTTATAGTCAACTTCATAGTCTGTGCTGTGCTTTTGCAGCGTTTCGTTCAAAGACACCAGCACCGTACCCGCCACTGGCCTGTTAATTGTACGTGTGTAGGAGTATTCTCCAGCGGAATAGCGTTTGATCAGCTGAAAATTAGTGCGACTGCCATCCCCCGTCCCGATTGTTTGTTTGACGGCCTGATAGTCAGACCAGTCTTTAAATCTGAACGGCAGAGCCCTACCTCTGTGGGCATAGAAAAAATTTATCAACTTGGCAAATTGCCCATTAGATTTCACTCCATATACGGCATTGTACCTGCCACGTGGGTGCAGCCAATCAATTTTGCGCTGTTCCCTGCCGCTACCTAGCTCGGAAATCGTCGTTGAGAAAACTGGCCCCCCGACGGATCCGTATGAGATATCTTCAGGGAATTTTGCTTCTTCGTTTTGCATGAAGTCACCGATAGAGTTTGCAGAGAAGGATTCTAAACCTCTTTGCATGATGCGAGAATCACTTTCGAAGGACCTTCCATAGCATATATTGAGCATCTGAAACCCCGATGCTCACGACTGATCATTGCAAATGCATTCAGGTTGCCTCATGGACGTTGTTGTGGTGCCACATCCGGCGCCGTTCAGCAGTGTTGTGTGATATGGAATTACTGGACTATAGAGGCTGCAGTCTCTGAGATATGCCCAGAAGGTAGGTGGGTCCTTTGGAAAAATTTCCATAGGTACTGGGACAAATATGCCCGGAGATGTTTATTGTAATACGAGGCAAGAACTTTGACGGAAATTTTGTATGCGAGACATTTAGCAAAGGCACTGTAACGGCTGCTATTGACCGTGCATTCAAGCGTCCCCAGGGCTTTGGCCCCGTCATTCCGATGGAGGATCTCTCAAAGCGCTGAGAATGGCAATTTTTTCACCTACAGAACACCAAAGCCAGGATTATAGCCATTATCGGCAATGTAGGTAAATGACAACTAAGTACATGCCATGCAGTGTGCTATCCAGATATGGTGGTGCACTACAATGCGACAACCGCGCCTGAGGATGCCAAGTTTGTTGTCATGGAAAATGGGAATGAGTGTGCCCAGGCAAGACACCCTCTCCCGGGTAGCGTGCCCCAGATATTGTACGGTGATTACCGGCGCAAGGCCCCGAGCATTTGGGATTTTTGAGTTGATTGAAGTAAGGTATCTCGCGGACAAGCGGAGATTTCAATCATGCGAAAACAAGGGATCAACTGCGATACTTAATTTTCGACAGCGGCCACTATAAGAGGATGCACGCCGCAGCGGAGGTGAAATGTAAGAGCGTGATAAGTCCCAAACCACCGACTGGAGCGGATGTTCAGATTATCAACAACGCAGTGGAAAGCAGCTATACCACCGTAAAATGGCTTGATCAGGAAGTTACGTTTCGTCCGCAAGAAGATCACACGCGACACTTGGCACTGATTACTATCTGCTGCACATTTTTTGTTGTTGAACATGAATGCGATGGCTGACTAGCTTCAAAGATTTTTCTTTATGCATGCGGGAGAGAGGAAAGTGCACTTGATTGACCTTCAGGCGGGTCGATAGTGCTCTGACGATGCGTACAACGCACCCGCTTTCTACGGCGTTTGTGATGGAAAATCCTGAGAATCTGAGATACGCGCGCATTTGAAGAGGAAGGTGGGGATGTTGAATAACAACATGCCGGAACTTGGTAAGGATTGGCAAGGAATTGGAGAGCATTACCACTCTCTGCCGAGCCATATCAAACGCAGCGGCATAGACCTGTGCGCACGGGCCGCAGTTGCCAAACTGCGTGGGGGGCCATGTTATAGAGCATGCGCAGCGAATATCCTGCCGACTACAGGGGAGCGCACCAGAATGCCTGCGACACATAGTACAACCCAGAGGCTTTGTCCTGATTGAAGGCTCGCTTAACACAAAACTCACAAGTAGCGCAGCATCCATTGGGGAATTCAGAATGCGCACCAGCGCAAGCCATCACAGACGCAAACCCCCTAACAGTACGATGCGAATTTCTAGGTTCCAGTGGAGCCGAATCCTCCTTCTCCGCGGCTTGTCTCGGCCAAAACTTCCCCTTCTTCCCAATCTACGCGCTCCACAGGGGCTACTACCATCTGCGCTATCCTATCTCCGCGGCTGACTACATAATCCTCGCTGCCAAAATTGGACAGCACCACACATATCTCCCCCCGGTAGTCCGAGTCTATCGTTCCTGGTGCATTTAACACAAACACGCCGAAATTTGCTGCGAGACCCGACCTGGACCTGATCTGCGCCTCGTACCCATCCGGCAGCTCTATGGCTATTCCGGTCTTTATCGCACACCTACACCCGGGCCGTATAATTTGCTTACTCTCAACTGCAGCGTATAAATCCAACCCAGCACTGTTTGGAGTAGCATAAGACGGCAACGGGAGCCCATACCCCGAGCCTAGCTTCACGATTTTTACTCTCAAAACACACCCTAGAAGCCAACCCTAGGGCGATCCTACCTTTTTTTGTAGAAATAATCAAGCGTCAGGCACCATAAATAGCTCGACGCGAGAAATTATTTTTAATGCGGCCCTTCCTACGCGAATAGGCAAGAAGAAGCCACCCCATGTCGGAAGCAAAAATCGCGCACAGGCCGGTAATAGCGCTGCAATCTGTAGTGTCGGGGCACAACACCACTGAACGGGTTAGAGCTCGGGCAACTTGAACATGACGTTTTCGGCGATTCCATCCATGGTGGATACAGTAACATCCGCATACAAGCGCAGACGATCGATGACTTCCTGAACCAAAACCTCGGGTGCGGAGGCACCTGCAGTAATCCCAATCTTTGCCGCTCCTGCAAGCCAGTTCAGATCCATGTTTTCATGCGATTCTATCAGGAAGGACTGCGGGTTTTGCGCTTTGGAAAGATGCAGCAGGCTATTGGAGTTCGAACTGTGCTTTCCCCCAATCACAAGAACCACATCCACCATGCTTGCCAAGCTTTTTATCGCTTGTTGCCTATTCTGGGTTGCATAGCATATGTCCCGCAGATTAGGGCCCGCGATATCGGGGAACCTGCTTTTCAGGGCGTCGATCACCTCTTTAGTATCATCCACACTCAGGGTAGTCTGCGTCACGTACGCAAGCTTTGCTGACTGCTCAATCTGCAGGTCATACACGTCCTGGACGCTACGCACTAGGATGACTGGGTTGGAAACCTGACCAATACTTCCCTCCACCTCTCTGTGTCCTGCATGACCTATAAGTATCACCTGAAAACCGCTTCTGTCGTACCTCTGAATTTCAAGATGGACCTTAGTGACCAACGGACAGGTTGCGTCAATTACAAGAAGATCCCTACGCTGAGCCTCTTCCTGGATTTGCTTCGACACCCCATGGGCGCTAAATACCAGGACGGAACCTTGTGGGACATCATCGAGTTTGTCGACAAACTCGACGCCCATAGTCCTGAAATTGTTCACGACGCGCGAGTTATGAACGATTTCGTGCAGGGCATACACTTTTCTGCTGTTGGCATACTTGGCAGCGACGTCCTCAAGTATGTGCACCGCCCTTTCCACTCCGGCACAAAAGCCGCGTGGTTGCGCAAGAATTACCTCAATGTTACCGAGCATTCAACTTACCACCACAGCACGCAAGGGCACGCTGCCATTTTTTCGGAAGGCAGTCAAGCCTTTATAAGCGGTATCTATACTATAAGTTGGTGGAAGCAGCGGTGTAGTTGTAGGAGCCGCAAAAAACGCGTACAGGCATCACCAACTACAAGACTTTGCGAGCTCAACGAAGTCCTTGAAGATATAGTGTGAATCGTGCGGCCCCGGGCACCCCTCTGGGTGGTACTGAACCGATAGTACCGGGCGATTCTTCATTCTAATGCCCTCTACTGTGCCATCGAATAACGAGGTATGAGTTACCTCCATGGTGCTTGGCAAGCTCTGAGCGTCCACCGCAAACCCGTGATTTTGGCTTGTAACCTCGACAGACTTCCTAATGACATTATACACTGGGTGATTGGTACCCCGGTGTCCGTGAAGCATCTTTACAGTCCTTGCCCCCATGGCTATGGCAAGCAGTTGGTGTCCCAAGCATATTCCCAAAGTCGGTATTCCGAGCTCAACTATGGCGCGCAGCTGCTCAGTCGCCTCTGAGGGAATTTGTCCCGGATCGCCCGGTCCATTGGAGATTACCAACCCTTGGGGGCGGAGCTTCATTATCTGCGCTAAAAAATCACCCTGTGCTGCAATGACATTCACTGCGCAACCCAGAGCCGTGAGAGAATTCAGTATACCTCGCTTCGTTCCCACGTCTAGCACGCACACGCGCAGCCCTTCATGCGACACCTGATGGTCCTTGAGATGGGGTAGCTCAGTGGCTATCGGCAGTGCAACGGAAGCTGCTGCCTGTCTCCTAAGTTCTTGGAGATCTAAAGAATCAAAATCGCTGAAGCAGTGAATTATCCCGTTCTGCGAGCCGTGTTCGCGCAGGTGCAAAGTCAATGCGCGGGTGTCGACTCCCGATATTCCACTAACCCCGTTGGCCTCCATCCAGGTATTTAAGTCAACCCACGAGGACACGTGCGATGCACGAGACATCTCGCGTACGACAATACCTTTTGCCAACGCATGCTGGCACTCAAAGTCTCTGTAGTTGATACCTATATTCCCTATGTGAGGGAAGGCGAAAACCACTATCTGTCCCGCAAAGGAGGGATCTGTAATAGTGCACTGATAACCTGTGAATCCGGTAGTAAAGCACACTTCACCAATGCAGCTTTCCTTTTTACCAAGCGACGTACCAAAAAAGTGTCTACCATCTGATAGCATTAAAACTGCATCATGTTGGCCGTACGACATCTGAATAATAAAAGCCAAAACCTCGGCATTGTAGTACAAAATCGAGGAAAGGTTAATAGGTTATTTGTCAAAAAAATCATTTTGGCCTTCAGTCCTGGTTATGATTGTGGTCAGGATACTATTGTTACTGGGGCATAATCGATTTGTGGTGTCAGAGAGCCGGATTCGGATGCGGGATCCTCCGGCTCTTAGAGGATACATAGTATAGCTTATAGCCATGGTACCGAATTTGGCATGAATAGTTGTTTTCTATGCTGTGAAGATGTTGTAGAATCACGCCTGTTTTTTCTGCTGCATGAGAGGTCGGGTTCGTATGTCGGAGGGCACCATTGTACTCTGTATACTGGATGGATGGGGTAATGGTAGCGGTGGAAGTTGTGATGCTATACATGCAGCACATAAACCTTTCTGGGAATCCGTTGTATCTCAGTATCCCAGGAGTAGTTTATGCGCCAGTGGAGTGGATGTTGGCCTGCCTGAGGGTCAGGCTGGAAATTCTGAAGTAGGACACGTGAGTCTCGGTTCGGGCAGGGTGGTGCAGCAGGATCTGCAGAGGATCAATAGTGAAATCAAAGAGGTTCACAACAATCCCGCTTTGGTTAAATTTGTGGAAGAAATTAAGAGCAAAGGGGGGGCTTGTCATATAATCGGCCTGCTGTCTGATGGCGGGGCGCACGGGCTGCAAGAGCACATCGTGACGCTCATATCGGTGCTTTCTAAGTTACGGATAAAGGTGTTTGTGCATGCGATTCTGGACGGCAGAGATGTTCCTCCTCGTTCTGCAAAGACTTACATAGGGTCCCTTAACAACAGCATACGCGAGTGTGATGCGAGTATAGCTACAGTCGGTGGCCGCTATTATGCCATGGATAGGGACAATCGCCTGGATAGGACGGAGAAGGCGTACAACGCGATGGCCTTTGCTCAGGGGCCGAGATACGACAGTGCCCTAGCCGCTATCGAACGCAGTTATGCAGAGGACGTTTCGGATGAGTTTCTGGTGCCGGCCGTCATAGGCGATTACAGCGGATTTTCTTCCTCAGATGGGATACTGATCACAAACTTCAGGAGCGATCGAATTTTGCAGATCTTGAATATGATCCTGCATAAGTCTCCGGAGGTCTCAAGCGTTTTGGGCATGATTCAATATTCAGAGAAGATCCAAGTCCCGTGCCTATTTCTTCCCAGGAGTATACATAACACCCTGGGAGAGGTGATTTCGATGCGAGGCATGAAGCAGCTCAGGATTGCCGAGACGGAGAAGTATGCCCACGTTACGTTCTTCTTCAATGGGGGGAGGGAGGATCCGTTTCCGGGTGAGGATAGGATAGTGATACCCTCGCCGAAGGTCAGCACTTACGATTTGAAGCCAGAAATGTCGGCGTTCGCGATGACCGAGGTTTTGGTACAAAATATCGAGTCGATGAAATATTCTCTCATAGTGGTGAACTACGCCAACGCGGACATGGTTGGCCATACTGGTAACATGGAGGCTGCAAAGAAGGCGGTATCCACTGTGGACGAGTGTTTGCGTATGGTGTTTGATGCTGTGAAGAAGACAAGTTCTACTATGCTGATAACCGCTGATCACGGTAACGCAGAGAAAATGTTCGATGTGCAATGCGGGACTCCATTTACTGCGCATACTTCCAGTACAGTGCCTCTGGTGCTGTGCAATTCTGACAAACAGTTCGGTTTGGCTGATGGTAGGCTCTGTGATGTTGCGCCAACGATTCTGGAGCTCATGCAGATGAGCAAGCCGGAGGAGATGACAGGTGCCTCTCTTTTAGTTCGAAAGTGAGTCAAGTCCCATCCGTCAGTTGCTGTCTTAGCTTGCTGTGGCAGTTGTGATGCGGAAGCTATCCTCTAGGTATAGGGGTTATGGCTCTTCTTGAAGATCATCCTGATCGGCACGCCCTGCATCGAAAAGCTCTTTATAAAGCTGTTCTTCAGATACTGCTGGTAAGTGCTCTCCACACCTTCCGTGTTTGTCGATATAACAAAAGTTGGGGGTGACGAGCCAATCTGAGTCATGTATTTCAGCCGGACCTTTTTCTTATTTTGTAGGGGAGGGGCATGGTGCTCCAGAGCCGTGCCCAACCATTTATTCAGCGTCGGTGTGCTGATCCTACTGCTGGAGGACTTGTGGAGCTCTATTGCTCTGTCCAGGACCTGGCTACATCCCTTGCCCTGAAGTGCGGAGATTTTCATGATCGGCACATCGTAGTTAACCCTGCTGTGCTGTTTGATTGTTTGCAGTATCTCTTCTTGTGCGGCTTTATCATCTATCAAATCGGCTTTGTTCAGGACTACGACTATGCTTTTTCCCTCCTTGATTGCGGTATCCGCTATGGATAAATCTTGCTGATTTATACCCATGGTGAAATCTACCATCAGGATCACTACGTTCGATCTTGAAATTGCGTTGATCGCGGAACGCACCGAGAATTTTTCCATATCCTCTGTAATTTTTGCCCTTTTTCGCATGCCTGCAGTGTCGGTCAGCAACAGTTCGATGCCTTTGTAGCTATATGATGCACTTATAGAATCGCGCGTTGTTCCGGCAGAACTGTCAGTTATGACGCGCTTTTCTCCCAAGATGCAGTTTACGAATGTTGATTTGCCAACGTTTGGCTGTCCAATTATGGATATGGTTATCGGTTTTTTCCTGTCAGCCTTTTCCCTATCACCCTCTAGAAGCGGAGACAAAGCATCATATAAATCTGGCATACCTAAATTATGTTCGGCGGATATATACACGGGGCCGAGAAAATCCAGATACTCCATGTCATCACTTGTGAGAGCGCGCTTTTGTTTGCTTTCACACTTATTGAAGACGAGGATGACTGGCTTGGAGGTTTGCTTTCTTAGCCACCTTGCAAAATCTACGTCATCGTTACCCATGCCTTCTTTCGCATCTACCACGAACAGCACCACGTCTGCGTGCTCAAGGGCAAGCTGCACCTGTTCCGTAACCAGCGCCTGGATTCCAATACCGCTGCCTACTCCTCCCGTGTCTATGGCGACAAACTGCAGACCGCAGAAATTGACGAGATCCTCTTTCCTGTCTCTGGTAACATGCGCCATGTTGCTCACGATGGCTGATTTTTTTTTCACCAATCTATTGAAGATAGTTGACTTGCCAACATTAGGCAGCCCGACTATAGCCACTTTTTGCACTACGGCACCTGCATTCACAATACCAATATATTGTGCTCCTAAGAGGGATTATACCTGCAATCTTCTCGGAGCGAAATGACTTGTATCAGATAAAGAGGTTATTTGGGACACACAAGCCTCGAGAGATGTGGCATTAAAGTCGCTTTGCGCTGTAATGCGCGAATTTTACGATTACGCCGTGACTGCGTGTTTGTTTGTGATTGAGTGCTTTGGCAGCGATGTTCGTGCCAAAAGGCTTTTGGATGCTGGGTAGTGTCCCGCACAAAATTCATTGATTTTTCGTACGAGTTGGCAGATCATGTCGTGGGAATTCTTTAGTTGCGTGTTTTAACTATGCATGTGCGTTCGCTGACTGCTGTGCTGGCGCTGGTCCTGCTGTGCTATGGTCCTGCCGGATTTGCCCGCTCTGCAGAGCGTTCAGCGGTGCTCGGTCAAAATCCGAAGGCATACTCACTGTTCAAGAATGCTAGTAAGGCGCGGACATTCTCCAAGGTGCGTAATGTCGGCGGCATTTCTGGTGTGGATTTCGCTCCAGTTGTTGTGGATGATTTGGTTATTGTCCTGAATGACCGAGGGCATCTTATTGCGCTTAGTGTTGAGGATCCCACCAGGGCGGTGTGGGATGTTGGGTTGGCGGAGAATGAGTCCGGCGTGTATTCAGGTAGCTTGGCGTATTCTAATGGTGTGCTGCTTTGCGCTGTGAGCAATTTGCTTTATGGTGTGGACCCGAAAAGTGGGCAGATCAAGTGGAAAAAGGTTCTGAGGAATTTTCTTAGCGGGGACTTGGTTGTCATGAATGATGGCAAGTCGGTGGCCGCGCTCGTCATAGATAATTGCCTGTATGTTTTTGATGTTGCCGATGGTGGGCTGCTTTGGCACCATGAGGAGGTGGGTTCGGATGTGCGGATTAAAGGTTCGTTGTCTGTGGCGTATTCTCCTGCGCGCGATGTGGTTGTTATGCTACTCCCCGATGGTAAGGTGCTCTGCCTTGATGTTCAGAGTGGGGATAAGGTATGGGAGGCCGCCCTTGAGAGGAGGAGCTTGGGCATGGTCGGGCATAGCGTAGTTACCCCAGTTATCAGCGGGAAAGAGGTGTTTTTAGTTGGCGATTCGGGGATGCTTGAAAGTTTGGAGTTGTCATCCGGGAAGAAGCTGTGGTCCGCGAATGAAGAGGTTTCTAGCGTATGTGAGGCAGAGGGCTTCGGTGTGTTCGTTGTGACTAGGGACAGAAAACTGCTAGCCTTTGATGCAAAAAGTAAAATTCAGTTATGGCAAGTTAATTTGAGGGAAGCCGCTGCTGGTGAGACTATGTGGAATGTTCCGCAGCTTGCGGCGGGCAGATTGTGGTTGCTTGGGCGCAAAGGATTGTTGTTGGGGATTAATCCCTTCTCTGGTGCGCTTGAGGAGTCTCTGAGGATGTCTGGGCGTTTTTCACATTCCTTTTTGATGTCGGGGAATGTGGTATATGCTCCTGCTGGAAAGCGGGGGTTGATGTTGCTTTCGTAGGGTGTTCATGGGGTACGATGTTGTTGTTATCGGCGCTGGCCCGGGTGGGTATAAGTGTGCGATAAAAGCTGCCAAACTTGGTTTGAAAGTTGCGTGTGTGGACAAGAATTCGCTGTTGGGGGGTACTTGCCTTAGAGTTGGGTGCATACCGTCTAAGGCGTTATTAGATTATTCCTATAAGTACTATGCGGCCAAAAATCTCTTCGGGGATTTTGGGGTGATTGCGAAGGATGTGAAGTTTGATCTTGAGAAAATGTTTGCAGCTAGAGACAAGGAAATTGGTATCCTGAGTTCCGGGATAGAGGGCCTGTTTTCCTCTGTCGGTGTGGAGTATCTGCGTGGAACTGCCTCTGTGGTGCGTGCAATTGATGGTGGTTTTGAGATTTCGGTATTGCGTGAAGGAAGTACTACTAGTACTATCGTGTCCGCCAGGAAGGTTGTGCTCGCCACGGGGTCTTCAGCTTCTTCTTTGCCCGGCGTAGACGTTGATGAGGTTGGGATTGTCTCTTCCGATGGGGCGCTGAGTATGAGCGTGCCTAAGAAGTTGCTGGTCATAGGTGGTGGTGCCATCGGGCTCGAGATGTCCTCTGTGTGGGCGCGGCTTGGGGCTAAGGTTACCGTGGTTGAATATGCCGGTTGCATTGCTCCGGGTTTTGATTGTGAGATCAGTAATGCGTTGCTTGGCTATCTTAAGAAGCAGGGCATTGATTTTATGCTGTCGCATAAAGTGGCGTCTGTGTCGAAGCGGAGCGGGAAGCTGGTTGTGGATTGTGAAGCGCTGTCGGATGGCGGCGTGACATCTGTGGAAGTGGATAGGGTGCTTGTTGCTGTGGGGCGCAAGCCGAATGTTGGTGGAGTTGTTGCTATAGATGGTTTAAAGCTGGACGACAGAGGGTTTGTTCTGGTTGATGATAGGTACGAAACTAGCATTGCAGGGATATTTGCGATAGGTGATGTCATTGGTGGTTCTATGTTGGCACATAAGGCGGAGATGGAGGGTCACGCGGTAGCTGAGGTCATTTCCGGTGCGGTGTCCAAGGTTGATTATGGTGTCGTGCCAGTGATCATTTATACGCATCCTGCAGCTGCTTCTGTAGGGAAGAGTGAGGAGTATGTGAAGAACGTTGGGCATAGCTATAAAGTGGGCAAAAGTAGCTTTGCCGCGAATGGTAGGGCTAGGATCACTGGTGATAAGGATGGGTTTGTCAAGGTTGTTGTGTGTAGAGATACCGACACAATTCTTGGTGTGCATATCGTAGGTGCGTACGCGGACACTATGATAAATGAGGCGGTGGTTGCGCTTGGTTACAGGGCGTCATCGAAGGACATCTGTCACATATGTCACTCGCATCCTGATGTGAATGAGGCTTTTAGGGATGCATGCGAAGCTGCTGCTGTTAAGGGGAAGTAGAAGGGTATTGCGCTTTCGGTGATAGTACATGAAGTTGCGTTATAGATTTGCTAGCGTGCTGCTGGCCTTTGGTGTTTTGTGGATTTTGAGCGGGCTGTCTGTGGAACGTGCAGCGGTGCAAGAAGCTGCTTCAGGGTTCAAGGAGCTGTCCTCCGTTGTGAAGGTTACAGAGCTGCGTGCTGAGGATAGGGAGGTTATCCTCAAGTTTGCGGCTGAAGTGCACGCTTCGAAGTCTATGGATATCTTAGCGGAGGTGAGTGGCAAGGTTGAGAGTGTGTCCATAGAGGGTGGCAGTAGGGCGCAACAGGGGGAGATTATTCTTAAGATAGAAGAGCGTGGCCGGGTTGAAAGGCTGAATCAGGCCAAGGCTTTGTATAAGCAGAGGCAACTTGAGCGCGGTGCTTCGCAGTCTCTTAGTAGTACAGGATATAGATCAGAAGCGCAGGATAATGCCGCGTTGGTTGCTCTTATGGCTGCGGCTGCTAATCTTAAAAATGCTCAGATAGAGCTGGGCAATACGGAGATCAAAGCGCCGTTTCCTGGGATTGTTGACAAGGTTATGCCTCAAGTGGGGAGCTTTGTGAGAGATGGGCAGGTAGTTGCTAAGATCGTTAATTTTGATCAGCTCAAGGTCGTGTTTCATGTTTCGGAGAAGGCGGTGTCCAGATTGACGCCCGGTGGGGTTGTGGAGGTCATTCTGGGTGCGGGCGAAGTTTTGCGTGGTAATATTACCCTGGTGAGTAGGATTGCTGCGCAGGGGACGAGAACCTATGCGATTGAGGCTTTGGTTGATAATAGAAAGGGGGTTTTTGTAACTGAGGGGATGTCCTCATTGGTTAGGGTGCCGGTGGGCACGTTGAAAGCGCATAAAATCCCATCTTCTGCATTGAGCATGGATGATACCGGTGCTATCGGTGTAAAAGTTCTTGATGCTCAAAATGTGGTGCAATTTTTCGAAGTGGAGATTATTGATGAGTTAGATGGGCAGCTCTGGGTTTCCGGTGCTCCTGATGATGTTAGTCTTGTGGAGTTGGGACACGAGTATGTGACCGTTGGTATGCAAGTAAATGTTTGAGCTTGGGAAGAGGATTTGAAACTGATTGCAATGGTGTTGCGTATATTCTACAATGTCGGCCATGTAATTTTTTCTGGTGTATGGTGAAAACTAAGGAGGGGGTGGTAAGAGTCGAGGGTGTAGTTACGAAGTTGCTCAGGGATGCTGTGTTCATTGTAAAGCTGAGTGATGGTTACGAAGTTATGGCTCACGCCTCTGGTAGGATACGTAAGAGCAAAATACGGATTCTAATACACGATACAGTGATAGTTGAAGTCAGCTCGTATGGAGTTAACAAGAACGGCATGGGCAAAGGCAGAGTTGTCAGCAGGTTGAGGAATAAGGAATGCTAGAGATAGAGGGTCTGGTGCTGGCCTCTTCTTCGGAGTATCGTCTTAATCTGTTGGAGCAGATTGGCATAGTGCCCGGAGAGGTGGTGCCTCCGGATGTGGATGAGAGCGTACTTGCTGGGGAGTTACCTAGGGAGTATTGCATACGTATGGCCAGGAGCAAAGCGGCTAAGGTGGCTACTTTGCGTGCAGGCAAATTTGTCTTAGGTGCGGATACGGTTGCTCACTGTGGCAGGAGGGTGCTGCCCAAGACGGAGGATAAGGATCAGGCTACTGAATATCTTGCTATGCTCTCCGGGCGCAGACATCGGGTGTGCACATCCGTGTGTCTGTATACTCCAGAGGGAGAGGTGCGTGAACGGAATGTTGTGAGCATTGTTAAGTTTAAGCGCATGTCCAAGGGTGAGATAGATTATTATGTTAATTCTGGGCAGTGGCGAGGAAAGGCCGGTGGGTACGGAATACAAGGCCTGGCCGGAGCGTTGATTTCCTGGGTTCAAGGGTCATATTCGTCAATAGTTGGATTGCCGCTGCATGAAACGTATTGCCTCTTGAGTGGCTATTTTGGTCTCAAATATATTCCTTGATAAGGGATTGGTTGCCTGATAACATCGTGGAGTTGGCGTCTTCTCGTTGCGGGTGGCGTGCTATTTCGCACATAGCTGTACAATGGTCCTACCTTATGGTGGGTTGCGCTATGGTGGTTCAACTGTTGTAATGTTTGATTTGGAGTGGTGATGGGTAATCTGCCTGAATTTAGTATCAGTGATCTCGTTGGGGCTGGGGTGCATCTTGGACATAAGGCTGGCCGCTGGAATCCAGCAATGGCTCCTTATATATATGGTGTGCATAAGCATAAAGATATTCATGTTATAGATCTGAGGAAGACCTTGGTGCTCCTCAGGGACGCCCTATCTGTTTTGTATGATGTGGTTCTGAAGAGAGGCCGGGTGCTTTTTGTTGGTACCAAGGTTCAGGCTTCGAATATGGTTGCTGAAGAGGCGAAGCGCTGCGGGCAGTATTACGTAAATCACAGGTGGTTGGGTGGTATGCTGACCAATTGGGAGACCGTTTCCTCTTCGATAAAGCGCCTGGTGGAGTTTGAAAGGCTGATCAACGATAGCAATGGCCGATTTACAAAGAAAGAGCTTTTGATGTTCGATAAGCAGCGGGAAAAGTTGGAGAGATCTCTTGGGGGGATACGCGAAATGGGGGGGCTTCCTCATGCTCTGTTCGTTATCGATACGAATAAGGAGCATATAGCAATTAAGGAGGCGAATAAGCTAAAGATCCCTGTGGTTGCAGTTTTGGATACTAATTCCAATCCGAATGGGGTTGATTATCCGATTCCGGGCAATGACGATTCTGTGAAGTCAATAGACTTCTTCTGCCGCGCTGTGTCGAGTACGATATTGGAGGCCATACGTTCTGATTTAGCGGGTTCCGGGGTTGATGTGGCGAGCGCAAGGGTCACTGGCGATGATGTACCCAAGGATGTACTTGTTAAGAAGTCTGCGGCTGGTGACGGTACGCCTAGCCAAGATGTGCCTCCGTTTAACGCAGATGTATCTCTGAAGCCGGGTGCTGATGATGCAGGTATTGCGGATGGTCCTGTTGCTTCTGAATAGAAGTGCACCCACTGTTGTTATTTGAGGTAAGTGATGAAAATCAGCGTTGAGATTATCAGGGAATTGCGTCAGACCACTGGAGCTGGGGTGGTTGATTGCAAAGAGGCTTTAGAGGCTTGTGCTGGCGATATGGAAAAGGCTAGGGAGTATTTGAGAGAAAGGGGGCTGTCCAAAGCTTATAAGAAGTCGTCTAGGGATGTGTCTGACGGGTTAGTTGCAGTTTATAGTGACGGAAACAAAGGTGCGATTTTAAAATTGGGTTCGGAGACGGATTTCGTGGCGCGAAGTGAAAAGTTTCGCTCGCTTGCCGTTCAGCTGGTAAGGGAGTTATTCAATCATGGAAACGAGGATCTATCCGGATTTTCCTCTGCCTCCTATTCAGGGAATTCTGGTGCTACTGTTGCAGATGAAATTGTAAACGCTGCGGCTGTGTTGGGGGAGAATGTCGTGCTTAGTGGAGTTGGCTTTCTCGGACTGAGCGGTAACGGAGTGATCGGTAGCTATGTGCATGGTGCAGTAGGTGAGGGGGTAGGTAGAGCTGGTGCCATAGTCTCTTTGGAGGCTAGTGCCGGAAAATCCGATGCACTTGCGGAGCTTGCGAGGCAAATAGCTATGCATGTTGTGGCTGCTAAGCCAGAGTCCGTTTCAGTTGAGGGTTTGAGCAGTGAGATCGTGGAACGCGAAAAAGGGATAGTTACCAGGCAGGTTGAGGCGCTTGGGAAGCCGGAATCCGTGGCGAGCAAGATCGTGGATGGAAGAATGCAAAAGTTTTTTGAGGATATGGTGCTGTTAGAGCAGACATTCATCATAGATGGCCAGACGAAAATCCGGGATCTTTTAAGTAAGAAGAGTCAAGATCTTGGGTGTGAAATACGGCTCGCCGATTACAGGCTGTTTGCCATAGGCTAAATCCCGCGGGTGTGTTGTGTCGTCTTCTTCTGAGCTGTGCATCATAGATCGTTGCAGCGACGACTATTTTGTATTTAAGGGGAAGGTCTGTAGGGGCTCTTCCGTGATTTTTCGAGGGTGCGTGGTTGCACTTCCTGGTGATTTGCAGTCTGCTGATGATGCGGAGTCCGTTCTGGCACACGTGCACGGCAGTCCGGAGACTATCTTTATTGTAGGGGTGGATAGTGGGGAGTTTGAACGTTTTCTTTCACGCGTTCTCATCGCTCGGCTGCAGAGTCTGGGCTTGAAATACGAAAAAATGTCCGTGGCTGCTGCTTGTGGCACGTACAATGTCTTGTTGCATGATGGTAGGGATGTCTGTGCTATTTTACTTTTTCCGTAGTTAATATAATGCTTGACATCATCTCAGAGGCCTTCTTCATCAACGGGATTCTTGCGATTTTAACAACGAGTCTAATAACTGCTCCCTTGGGCTCGGTGATGGTCTGGAATAGGCTGTCGTACATGGGGGATAGCATTGCGCATTCGTCGCTGCTGGGTGTGGGCCTTTCCCTGATACTGCAGATCAATATGTCGCTAGGCGTTTTGGCTGTGGCCTTTTTACTAGCAATAATAGTGTCTCTTGTGATGGATAAGATACACTCTATAGATGCCATTCTTAACATTATGACAAGTGTGGTAATGTCTGTGAGTATGGTATTGCTATCATTTGTCCCCATGTCGGGGGAGCGCATAATGCATTCGCTATTTGGGGATGTATTGATGGTTAGCAAAGGTGATCTGCTGGAGATGCTGTTCGTCGCCGTCAGTGGGGTGCTTGCGCTGATTTACAGATGGAAATACTGGATTGCGGTCTCCATGAGCTATGATCTGTCGTCGTCTGCTGGCATCCGGGCGCGTCGCGTAAAAATGGAGATCCTGGTGGTGTCAGCACTTGCAATTGTGCTGTTCTCGCGTTCTGTAGGCATATTGCTTATCACGTCATTTTTAATAATTCCCGCTTCAGTAGCTAGGCTGATGTCTGAAACTCCGGTACAGATGGTTATTATTTCGGTAGTGGCTTCGGTTATATCAGGTGTTTTAGGATTATTTCTTGCCGCGCGGTTCGACACGTTCCCCGGTCCCATGATCATTATTACTTCCTTTCTTCTCTTATTGTTTGTGCACGTTTTCAAGATACGATCGAAGTCTTGAAGCACGCATACGTGCCCGGCGAAACGCATTTGGTATGATGCTTAGGTGCAACGTGCTTGTGGCTTTGATGGTGCATATTAGATACACATAATCGTATACAAAGGCCATAATCTGTCTAATCTCAAATTCGTCGGCTGGGATATACGATCGGTGCCAAAAGTAACAACGCGTAGGCACTATTCTTCTGACATACGTTAAGGCGCGGTTCCCATAGGATTTTATACTTGCATTGTCATATTAAAGACGATAGCTAATTTGAGAAATCATATTTCATTATGCAATATAGGTGAAAACTCGGCATATGCTAGGATTTAAAAAAAGCAATTCTGTTATCAAGTGCTTGTTTGGGGTATGTGTAGCTGCGGTGGCCACAGTTTTTTGTGCCAAGCGTTTTAGGAATGAAGAAGAGGACCGCGTTGCTTCAAGGAAATGTGCGGAGCTGAAAGGTGCGTTAGAGAATACGGCAGTGAGGCAGGCAATAATGAATCGCAGGATAGAAGAGCATTTTGCGCTATTTTGCACTTTAGACTCAATAAATACCGAGATCCCGGAGGAGTGGTTTACAGCGGCAAATTGTGATACGCCTTTGAAGATGCGTGAAGGGCTTCACACGGCTTGTTATGCTTTGCTAGGAGTCACGGTCAGTACCTTACTTGTATTGGGGATTATCAGACAATTTTTTGCTCTGGGCGCCTTCAAGAAGTTTAGCGACAGTGGGGCTGACGCCATCATCATTGCCGCGGTGGTGCTCGGAATAGCCGGCTATTGCATCTTGAGATCGTGTTCTCCAAATTCTGGCGTATGTGCAAATGCGAAGGGGATGCGTGATGCGGAACTTCAAAGGTTAACCGACACCTGTAGGCATAATGAGGCAGCGTACAGACGCGTTCTAGAGAGTGTTAAAAGGTACAATGCACTTCCGGAACACGTTAGGTATGACGTGAGAATTTCGGAATACCTTGCCGCCTTAGTGAAAGAGAGGATCATGACGGGTGCCTTTACCGGGCAATCTGCCGCAGAAGTTGAACAGAAGGTTAACAAGCTTTACGCCGAACGAACGGCGGTTTGCGCGTAGTTTTCGTAGGCGTTTACTGGTGTGTAAAGGTTGGAACGAAGCGGTGCCTTTTACACGATATAGGCCTATAGTGGCGGAATTGCGAGTAAATTATGTGGTGGGTTATGCGTGATCTTATGGCGTTTTTTCATGAAGGGTGACACATTTTTGGTGAGTCAGTACATCTTTAAGTTGTCAACGTTGTGCACGCCAGAGTTGCTACAGTGCTTGCGCAAATAGCAAAATTTATTTGTCGTGGGCGCATTATTCACTATAATGTAGCCGCTGTGGATGCGGGTGAGGGTGATTCTCTCATGGACATGTGGGGTTGGTTGTTGTGACTGAGAAAAAGAACGGCCTAGGCCATAGGATTAAGAGGCGGGATTTTCTTGGGATGACCGCTCTTTCCATGGCGTGTGTTGGCACTGCTTCTTTTCTGTATCCGCTTGTGGAGTCGCTCAATCCCTCTGCGGATGTCATGGCTCATGCTACGGTAGAGGTCGATCTTTCCGGCATAAAGGAGGGGAGCACCAAGGTTGTGAAGTGGCAGGGTAAGCCTGTTTTCATAAGAAGGAGGACCGCGGAAGAAGTTGCGGAGGCGCGCGCCGTCGATGTTACTGGCTTACGCGATCCGCAGAGTGATCAAGAGCGTGTTCATTCCGGAGGCGGAGAGTGGCTTATTATGTTGGGTGTGTGTACGCATCTTGGCTGCGTTCCCGTGGAATTGAAGGATGGAGAAAAGGGCTGGTACTGTCCGTGTCATGGCTCTAAATATGACACGTCTGGTCGTGTAGTTTCGGGTCCTGCTCCGCTGAATCTTCCTGTGCCTGATTACTATTTTCCGAATGAGAGCACGGTTGTTATTGGCAGGAAGGGCGCCGGATTCGCTGTATAGAGGTTGATTATGTCTGGCGGTAAGAATAGTGTAGCTGGTGGACAACAAGGCAGTGGGATTCTGTCTTGGATAGAGTATAGATTGCCTGTGGGGGCCTTTTTGAAAGGTGTGGCTTCCTATCGGGTGCCCAAGAATTTGAACTATGCGTGGAATTTTGGGTCTTTGGCGGGGATTGCTCTGATACTTCAGGTGGTGACCGGCATTTTTCTTGCCATGCATTACACTCCGCATGTTGATTACGCGTTTGACAGCGTTGAGCGCATAATGCGTGATGTGCGCTATGGGTGGCTGATACGCTATACGCATGCTGTAGGGGCTTCTTTATTTTTTATCGTGGTCTATGTTCATATCTTTCGGGGACTTTATTATGGGTCCTACAAGAAGCCTAGGGAGATGGTGTGGTTTTTTGGCATCGTCATTTTCTTTATGATGATGGCTACTGCGTTTATGGGATACGTTCTTCCATGGGGGCAGATGAGCTTTTGGGGGGCAACGGTCATCACTAATCTTTTTTCTGCCGTTCCTGTGGTTGGTGATAGTATCGTCAAGTGGCTGTGGGGCGGTTTTTCTGTGGATAACCCAACGCTCAACAGGTTTTTTGCATTGCATTACCTGTTGCCGTTTGTGCTAGTTGCCCTTGCCGGAGTGCATGTTCTGGCTTTGCATAGGTTTGGTTCAGGGAATCCTAGTGGGGTAGAGGTGGCATCCAAGCAGGACACTCTTCCTCTGTATCCGTATTTCATAGTTAAGGACTGCATCACATTCGGGCTCTTCTTTATATGTCTGTATCTCTTTGTGTTTTATGCTCCGAATTATTTAGGGCATCCGGACAATTATATAGAGGCGGATCCCATGGTTACACCTGAGCATATAGTGCCTGAGTGGTATTTCTTGCCGTTTTACGCGATGTTGCGCTCTATTCCGGATAAGCTGCTGGGCGTTCTTACGATGTTCGGCTCCATAGCTGTGTGGTTTTTGTTGCCCGTACTTGATAGATGTCCGGTCAAGAGTGGTAGTTATCGTCCGGTCTTCAAGATTTTTTACTGGGTGTTTGTCTTCGATTTTTGTGCCTTGGTTTGGTTGGGGGGGCAAGAGGTGAAGGAGCCGTTTGTGTTCTTGAGCAGATTGGCTACGTTGTACTATTTTAGCTACTTCATGATTGTGTTGCCTGTGCTTTCGAAGTACGAGCGATGCAAAAAACTGCCTGGGACTGTGAGCGATGCTGTGCCGGAGATGAAATAGTATGTTGAAGCGTTCTGCTGCGTCATTGCTGTCCTTCTTGATTTGTGTTTTTGGGTTCTCCAGTGGGGGGCTGTGTTCCGATACTCCCGATCTTATTCGGCAGCAATGGAAATTTAGTGGGGTTCTTGGATCTTTCGATAGAAGCTCGATACAGCGTGGGTATCAGGTATACAAGGAGGTGTGTGCGAGTTGTCATTCGATGAGTAGAATAGCGTTTCGCAATCTTCGCGAGATTGGCTTTTCTGAGGAGGAAGTTAAGGCAATAGCTGGGTCCTATTCTGTCCTTGACGGGCCAAATGAGGTCGGAGAGATGTTTGAGAGACCAGGTATACCTGCGGATTATTTTCCTAGTCCATTTCCTAATAAGGAGGCTGCGGCTGCTTCTAACAATGGCGCGTATCCTCCAGATTTGTCTCTAATAGTGAAAGCCAGGTTTGGGGGTGCAGATTATATCTACTCGCTGCTTGTCGGTTATGATGGCGCGGAAGCTGATGCCAACGGGTTGTATGCAAATAAGTATTTTTCTGGGGGCAAAATCGCCATGGCGCCGCCGCTTTTCGATGGTGTAGTCAGTTATTCCGACGGGACGGAGGCCAGCGTTGAGAACGTTGCGCGCGATGTAGTGAACTTTTTGCAGTGGGCTGCGGAGCCAGAAATGGAGCGTAGGAAAAAACTTGGGCTTAAGGTTATAGCTTCCCTTGTGTTGGGGACCATTCTGGTTTTTATGGCAAATAAGAGACTTTGGCAGACCGTTCGTAAGTAGCTGCAGATCGGGTGCGTTGTTGTTTCATGTTTCCGGTTGACCTGGCGTGTGAGCTGTCTGCCTGCTCCGCTGTTTTTCTGTGATTTCTTGAGTTTTCATTTCTCTGTGACTGTGCGTGCGGAGCATAAGTTTAGGTGCGTGAGTAACCTATCTTTCGGTGAGATTTTTCCAGGCCATTGGCGGTTTTATTAGTGGATTTCAGATTCAAGTGTAACATTTTGTAGATAGCAACGTGCGCTAGGTAGGTTTATACGCGAACAGATGCATATTTTGGTTGTGTTATGGTTGCAAATGCTGTAGGCTACCGCAGCGTGTTGCTTCTAGAGTTGATTATGCGGATCCTGCTGGCGTTCTGTGCAATTTGTTGCGGGCTATCTTTTTTCGGTTCTGCTTTGGCTGCTGATTCTGTGTCCGATCCTTTGGCCTCTGGCTTTCCCGATGGCGGTGCCGTCCTCGGTGATGGGCAAGGTGTAGTGCGTGGTGGGAGCGATGGCTTCTCTTTCAGTGGTATGCTCCTCTTTTATAGTTGGGGTGGACGAGGGGTGCTTCCGGAGTTTTCTCATGCCCTCGGTAGCGGCGGTTCTCTCAGAAGCGTGATTGAGGCTAACACCGGAATCTCGCGAAATTTAGGCTGGAGCGGGGACTGCGATTTTACCGGTAGGATGGCTTTCGAGCATGTTTCAGACTCTGGTGTCCTTTATGGGGCGGATTTTCAGCTTTTGATACCTGAGGTCGAGGGTGCTATTGAAGGCGGCAAGGCTGTAGTCAATCGCGGAAGCAAGATATTTGCGCTGACGCCTTATGGTAAATTCTCTGTTGGATATCAGGAGGGCGTGGAGTCTTCTGTAACGGCTATAGTGAGTAGCGCTGGTGATGTGCATGATGACTTTGTTGTGGGTCGGGATCCAGCCTTCGTAAAATATAAGCTTCCCACGCTGGAGGGTGATCTTTTTTCCAATGGTGGCGGGCAGTGGTGGCTGCGCAATGTTGCTCTGTTGTATCCTGGCCTCTATAGTGAGAGCATCTTCCGTCGAAACAGTCGCATAGACTACTATGGCTTAGGAGAGTACAGTGAGCAGTATTCTAAGAAGTTTGTAAATAATCTCCCGCTCAGGTTTTCTTATCAATCTCCGAAGGTTTTTGGGGTCCGACTCGGGTTGAGTTATTCGCCTTCTGGGTACGATAAAGATCTTTTCCGTGCCTGGTATTATGAAGATGTAGCCATAGGGCCAGAGCGGCCTGCAGGGCAGCAAGTTGGTGCCGTTGCTGGTGGGACTGCAGCTGCTACTGTAGCGGGGGAAGGTTCTGCGTTGCAGGTCCCTTTCCAGCGGATTTTGCTTTCTGATGGTCTGTTGTATGCGCCTGCTTACAGGAATGTGACTAGTGCGGCTTTGTCTTTCGATCACGTGTTGCTGAAGTGGGGACGGGAGATCAGGGTTACTGCCTCGTTTGCGGGAGAGTATGCACCTGCAGATAAGAATGCTATGGGTGCTTCGAATGGGGGGCCCGAAGGTGGTTTCTATGATTTGATGGCTTTTGGAACTTCGGCCGGTGTCGGGGTGTATGATCTCGACCTTGGTGTTGGCTTTGGGTATCTGGGAAGATCGGGTTACCCGAAGGGTGCGTGGATAGATACTGATGTGAATTGGAGTCGTGGTGATGTCGGTCCCGCATGGCGACCTTCTTATTATTGGGTAGGAGGCATTGGCTATGGTTTTGGGCCTTTGCGGGCGGAGTTATCGTACTTTTCCAGTGTGAAGGGTGGTTACATTTCTGCTGTGCAACTCAGTGATTTTGGTGTACGTGTAGGCTATGAGTTGTACAGAAGTGTCGATGTTAAGTGCTCTTTGTTTGGGCAGTTTCATGGTGTTTCCATGGAGTATGATTTTGCCAAGGGGCTTGTTGGAGAGGGTGGATCCGGTGGCCATCTCTCTTACGGCTTTGAGGTGTTTGTGTTTGGTGTGAAGTTAGTCTTCTAGTTTGGGTGTGTCTGGTTTGAGGGGTTTGTATGGTGCGTAGAGGTTCTATAGTGGTTTTGTCGGCGGCGCTGCTTCTGTCCTCTGCTCAAGGCGTGTCCGCCGCTCCTAAGTCTACAGGAGAGTCAGGTGGGGGGTATGCTTTCGTCACCGGGCGAGTACATTCTTACTTTTGGTTGCTTGATGATGGTCCCGAGGGGGTGGAGCACGAAAGGCATAGGAGGTTGGAGCATGACTATACCTCTGCTACGGGGGGGCATCGTGCTGGACGCTACAGTGTGGATGATACTTTGCATGTTTTTGATCATAATCTCGGCACCTGGGGGACTGCTTACGATGCTTCACTTGCGGTTGGTTTTAGATCTAATGAGGATAGCCTTGGTTCGGTGTACGGTGCCGATTTTTCGCTATCGCTGCCTATTGGCTCCGCAGGCAGGTCTTTTTATGATTCTGTAGTTAGCAGGGGCAGCAGGGTATTTGCTACTACTTCTTACGGTGATTTTTCCTTTGGGTATCAGGAAGGTGTCGAGTCTTCTATGAAGATCGATGTTATCGGTGCGGTGCGCGCGGGGAGTAGCGCTTCTGCATGGGGGAAGTATTTGAGGTGTTTCCTTAGCCATTATTCCGGGGTGCCGTTTCATATGTATCCCGGGCTTTATAGTGAGAATCTGTTTCGCTCTATGGGTAGTTTTGATAGGGTAGGGATGTTCTCTGGTTCTCGAAAGTTCCTGAATATTCTGCCCATGAGGATGTCGTACGTTTCTCCGAAGATTGAGGGCTTCTCTGCGGGCTTCAGCTATTCTCCTTCTGGGTATAAGGATGATCTGTTCAGGGGAAGTGTGTTCTCTGTTCAAGATAATAGGGCGGTAACAACAGCAGCACAAGGCAGCCCGTCGCAGCAAAAGGTGCTGGCTTTCCAGAGGCCTCGCTTTGATCTCGGTCCGGTGTACAAAGGTATAATGAGTGCGGCTGTGCGGTACGACTGGAATGTAGCGAATGTTAAGTTTGGTGCGTCTGTTGCCGGTGAATATGCTAAGTCTAGGAAGCATAACGACATATATCCGCGTGATGGAGATACTCGTCTTTTTTGGGAATTTGAAGATTTAGCTGCCGTGTCTGTGGGAGCTGAGGCTGAGCATAGTGGCATCAGAGCTGCGTTTTCCTACGGGTACATGGGGAATTCCGGTCGTCCTAAGTTCTTAAGATCTCCTGGCGGGTTGGCTCTTCCGCTCCGTTACAGCAGGAGTCTGCCCTCTTATTACTTTGTGGCCTCTCTGGGTTATGGGTATGGTGATTTCTATTCTAGTGTGGTGTACTTCAGTAGTAGGGTGAATCATAGTTCTTCTGGTTCGCTATCCGCTGAAAGTGCTCTCGACAACGCTCCTTTTGATGGGGAGCACAATTTGAGAGATTTGGTTGTGAGTCTTGATTACAGCTTGCATAAGAAAAAAGGCGCTAGATTCGGGTTGTTTGCGAGTTACCATATGTTCTCTGTATCTCAGAGGTTGACTCGTAATTTTGGTGATGGGCTTGAAAGGGGAAGCTACGACGGGATTGTGATCCTGTCTGGCATTAAGTTTGACTTCTAAAAGGGGGGATTCTCCTTTCTCCCCTTCCTCCCCTCCTCTCCTTCTTCCCTGCTTCTGTATGTGGGGGTTGTGGACTGGAGAGGTGCCTCTTTTGTCGTGTCTACTGCGCTCTTGACGGCTGCTGCGTGTGTGCGTCGTTGTGCAATTGAGTGGTTTTTAGCCTAAAGCATATTCTGCCCCTTATTAAGGGATCTGCTTTCTTTGCGGTGTGATCGTTGGATATTTCCAGCAGTCTTATTTTCGCTTTGATTGGACTATTTTTTGTTTTTTCTATGTTATGACGGGGATTCTATGTCCTAAAATCAAGAGGAAATTTCAGCTGATTCAGTTTAATGCAGGATTTAATGCTTAAGAACTGTTTTATATCTGAAAAATATTATGCTTTATCAGTATTAATTTCTTGACTTATGTACTGCCGCTCTTTAAGTATAGCTCGTACAGTTAATACATTTTCAACGTTTAGTCGGGTAACACACAATGACGAGAGTTTCTTTGACCACTGCTCTTGCGTCTCTTTTTATGTTTTATGGAACGAGCGATGCGCTTGCTGTATCTCATGATCAAAATTCGCAAAGTGACTTAAACATCGCTGCTGCCAGGCAAAATGCTGCTGAGCGCCGCGTCAGTACTGCACCATCAATAGACATAGGGGGGATCCTTGCGTCTCATGGATGGACGTTGGTTCGTGGCAACTATTATCACACTAAAGGTGTGGAGAAAGGCATCTTCCCCTCCGAGTATTTGAAAAATTATGGATTCTCCACAGATGGTATGGTGTACATCACTGCTGAGGGCAGCAACGATGTGTTGGGTGTTTCCTATGGTGCAAACGTGGAACTGAACGTCCCAAACATGCTAAGAAACTATCATATCCACCTCCAACAGATCGGTGTTATGGGCGCAGGTGTATTCGTAAATACACGCTTGGGTGATCTTAAAGTTGGCTACCAAGAGGGCATTGACTCTGTCATGAGAATCGATGCTTTCAGTATCGGAGCCGGGGATAACAGCAATCTATGGATGCGGTATGTAAATCTGAAGAGCATACACGATCCTCTGGATAACATCGCAAGTGGGGTAGATCTGCCTATAGTAATGAATACAAAATACTTGGAAAATGCTTTTTATCTATCGACAGGGTTGTACAGTGAAAGTATCTATGAGGGGAGCAACAGATTTTCTAGGGGCGGTAAACTCGCTTTTGGCGGGACTCCTAATTTAGTGAATGAGTTGCCTTTCAGATTTTCGTACCTGTCTCCCAGCGTTGGTGGGTTGAGGATAGGGGTGAGCTATTCGCCTTTTGGGTATGATGAAGATAAGGTTGTAGGAACTCATGTGACTCGTGAGCTTGTTGCCGAGAAATCAGAGAAGAAGTCTTCTGATGCGGCACCTCTCATCTCCAACGCTATGTTTGCTAGACAGGCTATTACTAATGCTTTGTGGGGGGATATTAGCCTTCCGGTACGTGAAAAAAACACAAGGCCTTATTACATAATGCCGTTGTACGAGCACGTGGTTAATGTTGGAATGACTTATAGCGGATCTCTTGATGGGATAGATTTCAAAATATCGGCTGTAAGCGAATACGCAAAAAATAAGACGCAACTTTCCAAGGAACGTGTTTCTTTCGCCAGGATGGATGACATCAAAAACATCGCTTTCGGTGGGATGTTGAGCTACAAGAACCTGAAATTTGCAGCCTCTTACGGCTACCTCGGTTCTATAGATGGGGTCAACAATATGCACAACTGGAATGGAGAGAAGTTCGCACTAGACGGGGACGACAGAATACTAATCCAGACAAGTGGTACTTATTTCTGGACTCTTGGAGGGGGATATGAGTACAGAGGGGCGTATGTTTCTGCCGCATACCGAGGCAGTAGCTACAGCGGTAATAAGTTCAACGAAATTGCTCTGGGAGCAGAATATGATATCTCGACGGACTCTTCTAGAGTGTCATGTGCGGTTTTTGCGAACTACCACTACTTCCACGCTCGGTCCGCTGTGACGCTCAACAGTGCAGAGACTAATGGTGTGAACAAAGGGCAAGTTGCTCTTGCGGGTGTGAAGGTTATGTTCTAATGTGACGCCGAATTTGTGGGGGAAGATTGCTGATGCGATGTTTCTCCCACAAGGACTTCTCGTTTTGCCTGATAAAAACTGTACAGACTACTTGCACATCCTTTGTAGTATGCACTCGTATTACCGCTACTATAGAGGATGTGCGGTACCAGGAAAAAATTGACACAGCAATCAGATCAACTTCCCACTACAATTCATAAATACACTGCTTTTGGAACTATACTACGGCCGAAGATTTGCCATGGCTCTCTGCCAAACGTATCCGCATTGATTGGATGATAAGTTTTCCTGTAGAGGCGTTACATTCATCATTCGTCGCGAGGGAGATGATGATGAAGGTTGAGTATCACGTGAGACAGGCCAGTAGCGGGACTATGACACTGCCTACGTAATTTCAGCTGCGTTATTTTGCTATGCCGTGAGGAAAAACCTCAGTCGGTTAATACACTCTGCCTGCCCCAGTATTTCCATGACCTCAGATATGTTTGGAGCGCTGACCCTGCCTGTGATGGCTGCGCGCAGCAGGTGATATACGTCGCTGATTGCAACATCTCTGCACTTTACCCACTCCTTGACGTACGAAGACAGGAAGCTTTTCGACCAGGACTCCCGATCTATTTGTGACATGGACTCTACCAGCATGGAAAGAAGATCACGCTTGTCCAGTATGATCTGCCTTGCTTCCTCGTCTACCGGAATTGGGATCTCGTGTATGTAGAACATTGAATCTCGCGCCAAATCAGCCAAGGTTTTTGCCCTTTCTGCAAGGCTCTTGACCCCGGCTGCAAGACGCCTTAGCTTCTCCGCGGGCACAGCGGACCCTAGCTCCTTCTCTAAAAATGGCGATAAAGCGTCGAGAATTTCCGCTTCGCTTTTCTGATTCATGTAATGGTGGTTCAGGAAGGATAGCTTTTTGGCATCTAAGCACGAATGGGAGAGCCCTATGTTCTCGATAGAAAACAATTCGACTGCATCTTGCAAGGAAATCACTTCCCTGTCTTTATAACTCCATCCCAGCCTAAGCAAATAGTTGCATACGGCCTCTGGGAGGAAACCAAGTGACCTATACTCGTGCACTCCTGGCGCCTTATTCCTTTTTGATAGCTTCGCGCCTGCCTCATCGTGGATTAGCGGAATATGGCAAAAAGTGGGATTATCCCACTCCATGGACTCAGCGAGCAATATCTGTTTTACAGTATTTGTTATGTGGTCAGAGCCCCTGATTATATGAGTCACACCCATGTCGTGGTCGTCCACAACTACAGCCAAAAGATACGTCGGGTGGCCGTTTGAGCGCAGAATGACCATGTCATCAATTTGCATGCTGCTCACCGATATTCTGCCGTATACCCCGTCCGTAAACGCTATTTCTATGTCTTCTTCCGGGCTTTTTAACCTGACAACTCCGCCGCCGGTGTTGGGTGCGCCTTTATCCCGCCAAGGGCACTGATGCCTGTAATGCTTTCCTTCTTGCTCGCACTTTAAGCGCTGTGCTGCCACTTCGTCTTCGCTACAGTAGCAATAATAGGCCTTCCCAGATCTGAGCAACTCCTCAACCACTTCCGTGTGACGGGCCTTTCTGGACGATTGGACCACTATATCGCCGTCGTGATTTAGTCCCAGCCACGAGAGATCCTCGATGATGGACTGCGCTACGGCCTGAGACGACCTTTCCGGGTCCGTATCTTCCATGCGTAGCAGAAACTTGCCGTTGTGATGACGGGCGAACAACCAATTGAACAGGGCGGTTCTTGCACCACCTAGATGCAAGCTCCCGGTAGGAGATGGAGCGAATCTAGTAACAACGCGCACTGCCTCTGTCCCCAAAAATCGCCCCGATGGTACCGCAAAAACACCTCTGTGACAACAAGAAGGTCGCGCATTCAAGGAAGGGTGGCGTTAATTGCATATCGGAGCGAAGGATAGGCAGTGCAACCAACGAACCGCGGCATGCTCCAACTTCCCATCCACCCGGAGGCAAACCAGATGCCCACACGCGGTACTAGATGCAGCGACGGAAAAAACGCTATACAGAACGAGCAAAAACTGCTACCTACCCACTGGTGCCGTTACCAAGAATCGAACCTGGGCTCCGTCCTTACCAAGGACGTGCTCTGCCACTAAGCTATAACGGCAAAGACTGGATTGTAATTTTTTGTGATGCGTAAGTCAAAGATAAACAGCGAAGACAAGAAAAAGCGGTTAGCTGAGCTCCTGAAAAAAAATCTTGCTCGCAGAAAAAAGAAGAAGTCCCTTGACAATGCCGGAACTTCCGGAAGTTGAGGTAATCGCCAGGTTTTTTGTGCAAACAGCCGCTGGTAGATCTATAGGCAACGTGGCTGTTTACCGGCGTGATCTTCGCATGCGAATTGCAGATGATTTTGAAAGAATAGTTGTAGGCTGTGAAATTCGGTCTGTGGGCAGGGTATCCAGATACCTGGTGTTTACGTTAAACGCCCATGGGTGGCACATTGTCTTTCACTTGGGGATGAGTGGGAGAATAACATGGTCGGCGCTCTATACTCCGGAGACACATGATCACGTGGTATTCACCCTCGATAACGGGGGCCACATAGTTTTCAATGATGCCCGAAGATTCGGTGCCGTGTTGCTTGTCAGCGATGCACAGTACGCAGCCCTTCGGAAGGGGATAGGCCCGGAGCCACTTTCGAAGGAGTTTTGCGCTGAACACTTGCATAAAGTCCGCAGCAAATCGTGCATTAAGGCGGTGCTAATGAACAACTCTTTAGTTGCTGGTATTGGCAACATATATGCATCGGAAATCCTCTTCAGAGCGGGAGTATCTCCCATGAGACCGGTGAACTCTCTGTCATTGGAGGAGTGCGAGAGAGTTGTACAGAAGGCCAAGTCTACTCTAAAGCTTGCCATAGATGCAGGTGGGTCTACCATAAAGGATTATAGAATGCCAACAGGCGTCAGTGGCGGATTTCAAGAGCACTTTGCCGTATATGGGAGGAACGGACAGCCATGCCGAACTTGTGGTAGTCCCATACTTGTGATAAAGCGCGGCGGGAGGAGTACTTTCTTTTGCGCACGATGCCAGAGATAAGATAAGTTACATGCAGGGTTGTGATTGTAGTGTACGGCGCAACCGCTTGCGGTCCGATTTTGAAATGCGTGCAGCCTATAGTGATGGAGGAACTCTAGGCTACAGTCGGGCATAACATTTACCTAATTTATGCATTTGTCTCACATAAAGTGGGAAGATTGGCAATTTTTTGTTATAATTTTAACGTCCTTTTGTTTAGGGTGCGACATGGGTTCTGAGGTGCTCCAGGAATTGGAGAACAAAAAACTGAAACTCAAATCCGGCGGAGGGGAGTCCAGAATACAACAGCAGCACAGCAAGGGCAAATTGGCTGCTCGGGAGAGACTTGAGGTTTTGCTCGATGAAGGGTCTTTTCGCGAGTACGGGGTATTTGTAGAGCACAGATCGGTGAACTTTGGCATGGACAGGTCGAAGATTCCCGGTGATGGGGTCGTGACAGGTTCCGGCACGATATATGGCCAGAAAGTGTACATATACTCGCAGGATTTTACGGTATTTGGCGGCTCATTGAGCGAGATGAATGCTAAAAAGATATGTCACATCATGGATGCAGCTGCCAAAGCGGGGGTGCCTGTTATAGGGATCAATGATTCTGGTGGTGCCCGGATACAGGAGGGCGTAGATTCCCTGTCCGGTTACGGTGAGATCTTCCGACGCAACGTTGAAATGTCGGGAGTCGTTCCGCAGATATCGCTAATTATGGGTCCATGTGCAGGTGGTGCTGTGTATTCTCCGGCCTTGACTGATTTCTCTTTCATGGTCCACGGTAGCTCCTACATGTTCGTTACCGGCCCCGATGTTATCAAGAAGGTAATGTTCGAGGAGGTGACGCAAGAGGATTTGGGTGGTTCCGTTGTACACACCAAGAAGACCGGTGTTGCGGATTGTGCCTTCACTGACGAGATTGATGCGTTGTACCAAATTCGAAAATTCTTCTCGTTTATGCCAGCGAACAACAAGAGTACACCGAAATTCAGAGAGACTACAGATAAGGTCGATAGGGAAAGTCCATCGCTAAACACGCTGGTCCCGCAGAGCAGCACCATGCCTTATGATATGTACGAGCTTGTACGGAAGGTGTGCGATGAGGGCCTGTTCTTCGAGTTGAAGCCGGAGTTTGCCAAAAATATTATCATAGGCTTCGGTAGAATAGGTGGGTATACGGTTGGGTTTGTGGCAAATCAGCCACTACATCTTGCCGGGTGTTTGGATATAGACGCTTCGAGGAAGGCGGCGAGATTTGTGAGATTTTGTGATGCCTTCAACATACCGATTGTGACGCTCGTCGACGTTCCTGGATTCATGCCGGGCGTATCGCAAGAGCACTCCGGGATCATATGCCATGGTGCAAAGCTGCTGTATGCCTACGCGGAGGCAACTGTGCCGAAGGTAAGTGTCATTGTCCGGAAGGCCTATGGTGGCGCGTATATTGTTATGAACTCTAGGCACTTGTGTAGTGATGTGAACTATGCATGGCCCAGCGCTGAAATAGCAGTCATGGGGGCTGAGGGGGCCGTCGGGGTCATTTTTCGTAATGAGAAGGATCCAGAACACCTCAAGGAATTGGTGAGTGAGTACAACAACAAAGTGGTAAACCCGTACGTCGCAGCCTCTAGGGGGTTCATAGACGATATTATAGTCCCATCCACTACCAGGAAGAGCCTGTATTCCGCCATACATTTACTGAGCAGCAAGCAAGTTAACAGGGCATGGCGCAAGCACGATAATCTGCCACTTTAGCGAGTAGAGACAGACCCCGTGCTCGGTCTGAGGGCGGCGCTTTGGTACAGCCGGGGTTTCCCCCGGTGATATATCCTTAAAAAGAGATTTGCCGCATCCGGTTTGCTTGGTCATCAGCAACTAATGCATCAACGAATTCATCCAGGTCCCCTTCCTTCATTATGTGCTCGAGCCTGTATAGCGTCATGTTGATTCTGTGATCGGTAATCCTGGATTGGAGGAAGTTGTAGGTTCTAATGCGCTCTGAGCGGTCGCCGGATCCAATCTGGCTCTTACGCATCTCCGATATTTCATCCTCTATCTTTTGTTTCTCTAGGTTGTAAAGCCGGGCCCTGAGGACCTTCATGGCTTTGCTCTTGTTCTTGTGCTGGGACTTTTCGTCTTGCTGAATTACCACTATGCCCGTGGGAATGTGTGTGATTCTAACAGCACTGTCAGTTGTGTTTACCGACTGCCCGCCTGGCCCGCTTGATCTATAAACATCGATCCTGAGATCCTTTTCGTCTACTTTTAGATCAACCTCTTCAACTTCCGGCAGCACGGCGACCGTGGCTGCGGAGGTGTGCAACCTGCCAGATGACTCGGTCTCAGGTACTCGTTGTACCCTGTGTACGCCGGACTCGAACTTCAATCTAGCAAACACGTCCTTTCCCCCGATGCACAGGGATGCCTCTTTGTATCCCCCAATTCCCGTAGAGGAGATACCTATAGGCTCTACCTTCCAGCGTTTTCTTTCTGCATATTTCATGTACATGCGATAGAGGTCGCATACGAAAAGAGCGGCCTCCTCTCCACCTGTGCCTGCCCTAATTTCCAAAATTGCGCTACGGGAGTCATCTTTGTCCTTTGGTAGCAGGGCCAGCTGCAACTGGTGCCTGAGCTTGGGTATCAACTTCTGCTTCGTGTGTAACTCATCCTTTGCGAGGTGTATCAGCTCGACATCCGCATCGGCGCCGCTTGCGAGCTCCTCTAGCTCCCGCACCTCTTTTTTCGCGGTCTGATATTCTTCGATCAGGGACATTATAGGGAGCAAATCCGAATATTCCCTGGACGCGGTAACAAAGGTCTGGGCTCCAAGAATCTCGGGATCCGACAGCTGTTGTTTTAAGAGTTGGAATTTCTTACGCAGCTCTTCCAGGCTATCTTCAAAACTCATAACTCACCTGTTGTACTCCACGGCTAGGGCGAAACTCGCACCCAAAGCGTACATAAACCCCGGTTATGTTAACATTTATGAACAATGTTGTAAATTATTTGTGCCCAATCTATCCGCGGATCGGCTGCGTATTTGTGTGACGAAATTGATACCGGTGTTGATTTTGGGTGCACGGCACAAGGGGCTGGCATGCGCGCTGTCTCGGACGCTTTTTCAAAGTAGAAGATTTTAAGTGTACCTTGCGTTAGGTATGGCGCATACTGAGAGCAGTCAATATGAGGGCCCCATACTTTTGTATGTTATCTAAGTGTAGGTTTGTTGCGGGAGTGCGCGACAAAAAATCATTGCCGGAGTTTGCAGTACCGGAGGTTGCCTTCGCCGGAAGGTCCAACGTGGGGAAATCGAGCTTAATAAATGCGGTAACAAAAAACAAAAAAAACGCGAAGGTTTCATCAAACCCGGGGTCAACTAGGCAGATAAACTTTTACCTTAATGAAGGGGTGTTCGTGCTTGCTGACCTGCCTGGGTACGGGTATTCCAAGGCGTCCAAGGAGGAAGCGCACTCTTGCATGTCATTAGTGGAACACTACCTTCTGACTAGGGAGGCTTTACAGCGGGTGGTTTTGCTTATAGATTCCAAGGTTGGGCTCAGGGATATAGACATGGATTTTGTGTCTTGGCTTGAGGCACACTGTGTGCACTATAGTCTCGTTCTGACTAAGGTAGACAGATTAACCGAGGAGGGGTTGAGTGAAGTTGTGCGTTCTGTGCACGATCGGATGTCCGATAGCCAGATGTTGCTCCGCCCTATAATTGGAACAAGCAGCAAGTCTGGAAAAGGAATAAAGGAGTTAGTTCATGAAGTCTCAAAATGTGCCGAAGGATGGTAGTAGCGGCAGTGCTTTGTTATCCGGACTTGACGCAGGTCAGTTTCTCGGAAATGGTGAGTGGTTGCATGACGTCAAGGTTCTGTCGGAGTCCTTGCCGTACATACAGAGGTTTTCGGGTGAGACTTTTGTCATAAAGTATGATGGGGCTGTTATGCAGGATGCCAGCCTCTCTGCGCGATTTGCCAGCGATGTTGTGTTGCTAAAGCAAATTGGCGTGAACCCGGTTATAGTTCATGGTGGGGATCACAAGGTAGAAGAAATTCTGGCCAAGTTCGGCAAGGAATGCGCATTTGTGAACGGCTTCCGGGTTGTTGATAAGGAGATCCTGGAAATTGTGGAGATGGTTTTGTCGGGGCTGGTCAACAAGGAAGTGGTGCAGATGATCAATGATGCTGGGGGCTGCGCGGTGGGCGTTAGTGGAAAAGATGCATGTTTGGTAGAGGCCAAAAAAGCATGTTGTACCTCTAGAGATAATGGGCCCAATAACATAGAGAAGATCATGGACGTGGGCTTTGTCGGGGAGCCCAACGGGGTCAACACGGATTTGTTGTTTTTGTTAGAGGAGTCGGATTTTATTCCGGTGGTTTCTCCCATATGTAAGGGGCCGAGTGGGGCTACCTACAGCGTAAATCCCACTCTTGTAGCTGGTGCGATAGCCTCTGCTATGTCGGCTGCGAAGCTGGTTATCATGGCCAATACTGATGATTGCGTGAGAGATGCGCAGGGTTGCCGGCTCAAGGAGGTTTCGGTGGATCAAGTGGAAAAACTGCTGAGCAATGGGGAGATAAATGAAGATGCGGCCAGCAAGTTGCATACTTGCATAAAATTTGTCAGGGAAGCGTGTGGGACGTCGCACATAGTGGATTGCATGATACCGCATGTTTTGCTACTGGAGCTGTTTACCACGCATGGTGTTGGTACCACACTCTGTTGCGAGTTTGGCGGAGAGGGATAATAGCAGGTTGCGTCGCCGATTTTAATTTTGCGGGTGGATTACCCGTGAAAGGTGTTTCTGTTCTTGAGCGTGTGGTGTAATTTGGTGTACCTACTAGCTCAATCTGTCACGCGTGGGTGCACTTCAGTTTTTTGGGTTTGTTAGGTTGTATAGTAAGTTGGGTTTATGGAAAGGCAAAGAGAGCTGGCGGCCCAGTGGTTTTCCGAATTGCGCGATAGGATAGTCGCTGAATTTTTGGCAATAGAGGCTGAGTTCTCTGATCATGTTCCGGAAGTTAGGCGCAAGAAGTGGGATAGAGACGGTGGTGGAGGTGGTGAGTCCGTAATCGTCGTAGGCAAGGTGTTCGAGAAGGCTGGGGCTAACTTTTCGGAAGTTTTTGGCAAGATGGATAACCACTTTATGCGAGAGATACCGGGAGCCCAAGAAAGTGGTGGAGACTTCTGGGCGAGCGGAGTCTCTGTGGTTGCGCATATGCAGTCTCCCTTTGTACCCGCGGTGCACATGAATACCAGGTTTATATGTACCTCCAAAAGCTGGTTTGGCGGTGGTATGGACTTGACTCCGACGTACTACGCCGAGGAGGACAAGGACACCTTTCACAGCGGTTTGCGTGCGACATGCGACAGGTTTGACCCTGAGTATTATGATAAGTTCAGCAAGAGGTGTGATGAATATTTTTATCTTCCACACAGACAGGAAGCACGTGGAGTGGGGGGGATATTTTATGATGAGCTGCATACGGGGGACTGGGAGCGGGATTTTGAGTTCACCAAGGCGATAGGGGAGTGCTTTTTGCACACTTACCCCATCATAGTGAGGAGGAACATGTATAGGGCTTGGGGGGGCGAAGAGCGTGACTTTCAGCTTCTAAAGCGTGGCAGATATGTGGAATTCAATCTGCTATACGATCGCGGAACGAGATTTGGTATAATGACTAATGGGAATCCTGACGCGGTTATGATGTCCATGCCTCCAGTAGTGAAGTGGGAGTAGACGCTCTGCGGGTGTTTTGCTACAATGCGGGCTCCTACGTCAGTCCATGGGGCAGCTTTATGTAGGGGAACGGTGCGGGATTAGTATAAGTGTTCGGGTTTTTGGCAGTTCTTGTTGCTGTGGTTGCAGCGGTTATTTCTTACTACTTGAATAGCCCCATAGTGTTGGATACGGCGGCGACTACCGGCGCTGTTTTTGTAAATCTGCTGAAATTGTTGAGTCTCCCGACCATGTTTCTCTCGGTGGTCTCGACTCTTTCCGGAGTTACTCTTGGCAGGGCGAAGCGACTGATTGCTTCGATGTCGTTTTACACGCTTCTGACCACTACCATTGCCTCACTTATAGCGCTAGTTGTATATTTGCTGCTCGATCCGGCAAAGGATGTTGCATTTCCGGACAGCAGCGCCGATGTCGTTGACACGGGCGAGTTGCATTATGGCAAATATCTGTCGGCGATGTTTCCAGACAACTTTGCCAAGGTCTTCTTGGACAATAATGTTGTGGGCTGCATGATTTTGGCCTTTTTGTTGGGGGGGGGGGAGCCTTTTCATTTCTGCTGAGAAACGCAAGATCTTACACGGATTTTTTTCAGCAGCCTTTGAAGTTTTTCTGCAAGGTGCAAGTTTTATTGTGAGGCTGATGCCCTTGGCGGTGTGGGCGTTTTTGACGAATTTTTTGTACAACGTAGCGCAGGGTCAGAATTTTTCTTCTGGCCTTATAAAGTACGTGGTGTGCGTTATTGTCGCTAATGCCGTGCAGGCTGTGATCGTATTGCCACTTCTGGTCAGGGCGCATGGTGTGTCGGTGTTGTCTACTTTGGTGGGTATGGCTCCTGCGCTGATCACGGCCTCCCTTTCCAGGTCTTCCACGGCTACGCTGCCGATTACTATGGATTGCATGGAGAGAAAATTGAAGGTGCCTAAAAAGTTGGCATCCTTTGTTCTGCCTTTGTGTGCCAGTGTGAACATGAATGCGTGTGCCTCTTTCATTTTGATCACTGTGCTGTTCGTATGTGAGGTGAATGGGTACATTTTTTCCGTGGGAGAGATGTTGGTGTGGATCCTTTTTACCGTAGGCGGTGCCATCGGTAACGCTGCGGTCCCCATGGGATGCTACTTTATGACCATGAACTTTCTGATATTGCTCAAAATGCCATTGCATGTCATGGGCCTGATACTGCCGATTTATACGCTTATAGACATGCTCGCAACACCCATAAACATATGGTCTGATGCCTGCATTACGAGAATTATGGCCAAGAAGTTTGGCGACGGTGACGATAGAAAATAGCCTACTGTTCGCGGTTGAGTGACGAAGAAGGGCGCTGGTCAGCAGTACGGATCTGGATATTCTGACATGATTAGTAAAAATATTAAGAAATATCTTGAAACTTCAAGAAAGCACCTTATCATATCGCGTAATAGGTGTATGCCAACACTTGCATACGCCTACAAGATATTGGTAAATAGGGCAGGTATTGATGTTGCATTTCCTTTTTTTCAACAATTCGGAGTCTAATGGTACCAACAACGCGACAGAGCCTAATATTCACTGGGACAGCAGTCAGAACGTCAAAGCGGCTCTGTGGATGTCTGGAATCTGCCTGGCGTTGGTGGCGTACATATACATTTTTCGTTGCATCTGTGAGCGCAATCCCCGCAGATCGCATGCTGAGGTACCTAGAACGACACTACTTGGGGTTCAGAGCCCTTTTAACGAATACGACGTGCTGCACTCTCGCTCTTTCACGAACAGAATATCTGAGTGTCCGCGTGTACCGTGAAGCGTGTTTGGGGAGGGCATGGGCTTGCATAATGTCAGCATACCGTAAGCCCCTCCATAGCTGCTTTCCAAGATCGCTCATATTGACCCGATTGTGGCTCAGGGGTGTTTTCAGGGCAGTCGGGATCGAGGAAGGGGTGCCACCGGAGCGAGACGAGAGTAACTGTGATCGGAAGTCTGCAACACGGGATGCTTTGTGCTCTCTTCCTTCTGGTGTAATGGCGCACTTGTGCTTTCTGTAGCCTATTAGGAAGGACTACCCCCTACAGAGTTGTGAGGTAGGGATAAGCCAGCTGTAACTTCTGGCCTTGGAGGACGGGATTGCGTAAAGGGCCCGAGCCCGTGCTCCATTTGGGTAGAGGAAAATTCTGGAACTGAGGATCGGGACCTGATTATATTGTCAGCAGTTTTGCTACGGTAGGGCGTTTTCGGTCCGGGTTATAGCCTCTACTCCCATGTACTGTCGCAGCACCGATGGCACGGTTACGGAACCATCTTCATTTTGGTAATTTTCCATAATCGCGGCTATAGTCCTGCCTATAGCAAGTGCAGAGCCGTTCAAAGTGTGCAATAGGACGGAGTGCTTGGTTTTGTCTTGGTAGAAAAAATATTTGGCCCCCATCCTCCTCGCCTGAAAATCTTTGCAATTTGAGCAACTGGAGATCTCGCGGTATTTTTCTTGTGCGGGCATCCAGACTTCCAGGTCATAAGAGATGCTTGCCGAAAATCCCATGTCCCCCGAGCACAGCAACGTGACTCTGTACGGAAGTTCCAATCTTTTGAGCACCTCCTCTGCTACGCAGACCATCCTGTCAAGTTCTGAACTCGACTGATCCGCGGCGGTGATGCTGACGAGCTCTACCTTGCCAAACTGGTGTTGCCTGATCATTCCTCTCGTGTCCAGACCTGCACTTCCGGCCTCTGCCCGAAAGCATTGCGAGTACGCGGTGAATCGCAGAGGCAAGCTATCACGCGGAATTGTGGAGCTCGACACTAAGTTCGTTAGAGCGACTTCGCTGGTGGGTATAAGCCTGAAATCATTTGTGGTTTTGAAGGAATCTTCGCTAAATTTGGGCAACTGGCCCACATTGTACATCGTGGACTCGTTCACCAGCACTGGGTGGGATATCTCCACGTATCCGAACTCTTTCGTGTGCATGTCGAGCATAAAATTTGCCAGTGCGCGCTCCATAAGCGCAAGCTGACCTTGTAGTATTGAAAAGCGGGATCCCGACAACACAGCGGCACGCCTGAAGTCCATCAGATTCAACATCTCCCCCAATTCATAATGCGGCTTGACCGCAAAGTTGAATTCCCGCTTTTTCCCCACAGTTTTTACCGTGACGTTGTCGTTTTCGTCCGCCCCTATTGGAACAAATGGATCGGGAATATTGGGTAATTTATTGAGTAAATCAGTAAGTTCCGTGTCACTCTTAATGTTGTTTTCAAGTGCAGCAATCTCTTCAGATAGCTTCGTGGAAGATTCTATCAGCGCGGTGCACTCGCCCCCGCTCCTCTTAAGAAGGGCCACTTCGCGTGTGACCGCGTTGCGCTTTTCTTTTAGCGCGTAGAGCCCGGACAGCTCTTTGCGTCGCCTTGAGTCGATGGCAACGATTCTTTCTGCTTGCCCTTCGACGCCGCGGGATAACATGGCCTGGTCAAAGGCCGCAGGATCCCTTCTGATCAGCTCTATGTCGTGCACTAGAAAATCCCAAATCTCGTTCCAAAAGGCCTTAGACATACTATATGACAAGCCGTACAATTGTAAGACTATTTTTTATGCCGGAGAAATCTTATGATGCTGGACGTGACCTGGTACACGGCCTCTATGTTCGTGGTAGAAGCGGTATGTGTATTCTCCATTGCGTATGTTGTAGCACTGAGGACCATGGTGTCAAATCGAGTGTACAGCAATGTCAGCATTGAGAAGAAAAATCTGGAGGAGAAGCTTCAGGAGATGAAGTCCGAAAACTGCGCTCTGAAGCAGGAGATACAAGACCTTCACATCAGGCTACAGGATACTAAAGATAGGGCATTGGTGCTGGAGGTTGAGAAGAAAAATCTAGAAAAATCCACGATCCAGCAGGACACTTTTTTGAAGTTTGTTGATGAGCAGTGCAAGGCGCATTTTGAGAACTTGGCGAATAGGATCTTCGAAGAGAAGGTCAACAAGCTGAACAAGATATCGCGTGAAGGTTTAAGCGTCATATTAGAGCCCGTGAAGGAGAATATGAAGATGCTTAAGCGTGAACTTGAAGAGGCGTTCATTAGGCATGGTAAGGAGCAATTTTCCCTTAAGAATGAGATACAGCGCATTGTGCTTGCGAATGAAAAAATCACGCTACAAGCCGAAGGGTTGGCCAATGCTCTGAAGGGTGAAACGAAAATCCAGGGAAATTGGGGTGAGGTGGTCCTAGAGCGGGTTCTAGAGGATTCTGGGTTACGTCGCGGACAGGACTACAAATTGCACGGTACGGGCATGGATTTGCGTGGAATTGAGGGCGGTGGAAAGCAATATCCGGACGTGGTGGTGCTGCTGCCGGGTGATAAACACATCATCGTAGATTCAAAGGTTTCTCTGGTGCACTATGAGAGGTACTGTTCCGAAACGCAGGAAGGTGCCAGATCAACCCATCTGAAGCACTTTATACACTCCATCAGGACGCATATAAATGATCTTTCAGATAAGAGATACTCCGACGTAGAGAAGCTAAATGCTCCGGATTTCGTGTTGATGTTTATCCCCATAGAAAGCGCATACCTTCTGGCCGTGCGGGGGGATACCGAGCTTCATAGGTATGCTTGGTACAAGAAGATAGTTTTGGTATGCCCATCTACTTTGCTTGCGACCCTGAAAACGGTAGAGTCTCTGTGGCGATTGGAGAACCAGAATCGCAACACGCTGGAAATTGCTCGTCAAGGAGGGGCTTTGTACGATAAGATTGCAGCCTTTATCCAGGATATGCAGAAGCTTGGTAGGCAGATGGATATGACCAGCGGGGTATATAGAGAGGCGATGAAAAAATTGTCAGAAGGGCAAGGCAATATTTTGACTCGAACAAAGAACCTGAAGAGTCTCGGAGTGAAAACTTCCAAGAGTCTAGAGGTGGATATTGTGGAGGGTTAGGTGCGCCCCGATACTGGCTATCATCCGGAGATTTGCAGCGTCGACGTACGGCTATAGTTAAAATATTAAATTATGTGGACTTCTTACAACTAATGTGAGATCATCCGCGGTGGTGGGCGTAATTTCCTAGGAGTAAAGACACTAGTAATTATTGTGAGATAACCTGCGCCCTGTGGTGTCATAGAAGCAGTGCCTCAGGCGCTGGTCCGTAATCAGTACACAAAGGGCACAACCAGTTCGAGTGTTTTGTGCGCATGGATAAAGAGCGTAAGAGAAATGAATGAATTTGTTGGTGACAACAAGGAGTACTTCGCCAATGCGCTTGAGTGGTATTTGCGCAAGTACCTCTCTGTCGTCAGCGAAAGGGCGTGGCTGTGCTTGTCATTGATGATATTTTCCGTGTTTCTTGTATTTCTGTTGTGGGACATGTATTCGATGTTTCCCACGAGAACTGACTTCAGCTTCGTCAAGTATACAGATCGCTACAGCGACGAGTTTCTGAGGATCAAGCGGCTCAGTGTTGATGTAGAGGAGAAAGAGGAGGACTTGCTCTCCGCGTATCTCGCTGGGGAGTACGTGAAGCGTTACGAGTCCTATTCGCCAGAATCCACCGAAGCACAGCTGGGGTTTGTGAAAAACAACTCATCCAGAAGGGTTTTTGTGGCATTTAGAAATATGATGGAACGTGGGGTGGTCATACATCCACTGCTCGCTAAATACAAAACCGATGACATCGTCCTGGAAGCTGTGGTAGACAAGGTCGAACTATTGCCCCATAGCATAGCGACGCTTAGCAGCGCTGTGGTGGAGTTCCGAGTAAAGCATATAGTGCACGGCGTATTGGCTGACACTGAGCACCGGAAAGTATTTGTTTCCTTTTCCCTTTCGAATATCAGAATGGCCGCTGCTGGGGTGGTCCCATTCGAATTTACTATCAACTCATATCGTTACGTGGACTAACAGGCACGTTGCCGCGCGATACAATTCCGGCTTCACTGTGGAGACTTTGGCCTATTCATAGAAGTAGGATGTGACGCGCTCTAACAGATCTTCTTGGGTGGGGCAAAATATGGCATCCGACTGCAATTGTCTCCTGAACCAGGTGTACTGACGCTTGGCGTACAATCTGGTGTTTCTTTGTGCAGTTGTCACGGCCTCTGACAGGCTGACATTGCCTTTCAAATACTCCATAAGCTCTGGCACTCCTGTTGCTTGCATTACCGGTGCGCGGTCAGGCAAATTGAGTGACATCAGATATTTCACCTCGTCCAAGGCCGATGAATTTACCATGTCAACTAGCCGCTGATTAATTTTGGGATACAGCTCCTCACGTGGCGGCGATAGTACACAAATCCTAAAATTGTCAAAGACTGGCCTTCTAGGGCAGCGTGCCATCCAAGTGAATATCGATGTACCGGTGCCCTCGATGACTTCAAAAGCCCGCAAAAGTCTGCGAGGGTTGTGTCTATCTATCCCGCTTGCGTTAGGGTCTTTTTGTAACAGAAGCGCGTAAAACTTATCAATCCCTATCGTGTTCAGCAGAGTTTCTGCCTCATATCGAACGTTGGGGTCTATCTTTGGTATCTCTGCAAGCCCGTAGACCAGGCTATTGACGTACAGACCGCTTCCGCCTACCACTATGGGCAGCAGATCTTTGCTCCAGGCTTGAGTTATCTGTTCCTTTGCGTCTTCTAGCCACAATGCCACAGAGTAATTGATGCTCGGGTGTACGTACCCATAGAGCTTGAATCGCGGGTCTGCCCGCAGGAATTCCTCCTGATCTGTAATTGTAGGAACACCCTGGTAAACTTGCTTCGAATCGCAATTGACCACTACGCAGCCAAGTCGCTCGACTGCCATTCTCGAAACCTTAGACTTTCCCGAGGACGTAGGCCCGGTTATCACTAGAAGCTTTTTCATCCTCTCGCATCACCAAGCCAGACGGACACCCGTAGACCGCCGAAAGCCTATCGCGTGGCTACACAGAACCTCTACCAACACATAGTTATATGTTTAATAATCAATGTCAACTACTATGACCGAATAGTGTTGAACTTGGGTATAGCACATGTTACACTCTGCGCGGGTTGCTGTTTTGCAGATTATTGTACTTTTGAAAGGTTAGCGCGATGACGAATCAAGAGGGTTCTGCTGGCGACGGTAAAGGGTTTGCCTCCAGATTTGGTGGGGGAGGGGGATCTTTCGTCCAAAAAAGGCTCAAGGAAAATGCTGGTAATGAGCCCTTTACTAGAC
>JBQEQV010000008.1:0-3455 GCA_052043585.1 Anaplasma sp.
AACAACGGTGCCAGTGTCAAGGCAGGCTCCGCATTCGACGGGACACCGAATAGCCACAAGATTAAGCAGGATGTGGCGGGAAATGTGTCAGCGGGGACTGGTACAGTTGAATCTGATCCTAGGAGTGGTGGAACTGCTACCTATGCATCGGATAAACCAGCAAATGTGAGCCATAAGATTTGTGGGACTGGTGAGGGTGAAAGTCACACTGTCACCCGCAAGACTAATTGTAGGAGCGGGGCTCCTACACCTCATGGCAGCGAGACCAACAGTGGCAAACTTGGTCTTGGTATTGGGAGCGAGGACGTGGTAACCAACGGCAACGTCGAGGGGAAGGCCTTGACTTCAAAGCAATGGGACACTCTCGTTAAGGCATTCGAAGCAAATGATGCTAGCACATCGACAACAACGCCACCAGCGGGGCCTGCATCAGCGGCGGCAGCAACACCAACAAAGGCTGTAAAAGCGCTGTCAAAGCGGGCTCCGCATTTGACGGGGCACCGAATAGCCATAAGATTAAGCAGGATGTGGCGGGAAATGTGTCAGCGGGGACTGGTACAGTTGAATCTGATCCTAGGAGTGGTGAAAAAGCAGAGTATGCTGCACCAACTGCAAAGAATGTGAGCCATAAGATTTGTGAGACTGGTCATGGTAGCGAGAATGATGTCACGTCCAAGACTAATTGTAGAAGTGGGGCTCCTGCGGCGGCAGGCAGCAACAAGGCCGCAGGGCTTGGTATTGGTAGCAAGGACCAAGCCGCCACCAAGGACACCAGTAGCTGCAGCAACACCGACTGCTGGGCTCTAACAAAGGAGATGTATGACAACTCTTAGAGTGGCATTTGAGGCAGAGAATGTTAGTACTGCCGGCAGCGACAGCGGCAAGAAGAACGGTTCCAGCGTCAAAGCAGGCTCCGCATTCAACGGGGCACCGAATAGCCATAAGATTAAGCCAGATGTGGCGGGGACTATGGCGCATGCTATAGTGACTGCAAACCATGAATCATGGAAGCGGGAATATCAAACATGCCAAGAAAATAATGGCAGCACATAGACTAGCTGCATCTGATTTCAAAAAGATAGCCAGAATCGGGCAGGCCGAGAGAAATCCAGGCACATACAACACTCTCCACAGAAACCCTAGCAGAGGGACCTATCCTACTCCCTTAAAAGAGAGTAGCTCGCTCAGAACAAAAAGCTCATCGGAATGCCTTAAGCGCTATCATCGGACTTTCACACACAGCATAGCACCAGGGAGTGCGCGAGCCAGGCATGGCAAACCCACTCCAGCAGCACACCCCCCACACCAATGCTCAACGAAGAAAGTGATCAGAGATCCCGCACCTTTATCCGTACACGTACACTACACCGCAAACTGCAAAGCAACTCGCAATAAACACATGCACGCTACAAGCGCTAGACACAACCGTGCCTAAAAAGTGCTACTCTTCGTCCTCATCATCCTCGGGATCCACCTCGCGTGCCTTGTCCGCCAACATTATCGGGATGCCGCTGCGCACCGGAAAAGCAAGCCCAGCGTTCTTGCTTACCAATTCACAGCTGTCTACGTCGTAATACAACTCACCACCAGTTAGCGGACATACCAAAACTTCCAATAATCCTTTGTCGACCCTCACTTCCACCCCTCCTCATCAGCAATCAATACAGCCTCTCCCAAATGCTCTTCAAGGCCCTGAAGCGGCAGATCACTCTCCCTAAACTCACCCCAAGACCGCAAAGTACTAGAATACTCAACCCCTTTCACCACAGGATATTCCTGATTCACATCAGCATATATTTTCTGCGCTTCCAGCCCAGACAAAAACTCCAACAATTTGACTGCATTGTCCAGATTTTTCGCATGTGTAGCCACCGCACCGCCGCTTATGTTGACCATAACACCAGTGCTATCTTGGTTCGGGAAAAATATAGACAACTTGGACGCAGCGTCTTGATCCGCCTTCTTACCCGAAGAACTCACCCTGCCCCAGTAGTAACTGTTCACTATCGCAATTCCACCTTCGCCGGCAGCAGCCGCGTAGATCTGGTCGGTGTCACCACCGCTAGGACGGCGAGCAAAATTCCCAACCAAACCCCTGACCCACTGCCTGGCAGCAGCAGATCCATTGTTCGCTATCATAAAGGCAATCAATGACTGATTGTACGGACTGTTGGAAGACCGCACCAGAATCTTGTCCCTCCATTTAGGATTCGCAAGGTCCTCGTACGTGGTGAGTTCATCTTTCCTCACCAATTCTTTGTTATAAACCAAAACCCTCGCGCGCTTAGTCAGGCCAAACCAGTATCCATCTGCATCCCTGTACCTACCAGGAATAACTCGGTCCAGGACATTGGACTTTACAGCCCGTAGCAATCCTTTTTTCTTTGCCAATATGAGGTTTGCGGCATCAGCAGTGAGGAAGACATCCGCTTTGCTGTATTTACCCTCGCTCTCCATCCTGGCAATCAATTGTGCGGCTTCATCGTTTATGTACCGAACTCTGATCCCAGTACTCGCAGTAAATTTTTTGAACAAATCCCGAAGTAACTCTTCTTTGCGTGAAGAGTACACGTTTACCACTTCTCCCCGGTCGGATTGGTATCTCCCGTACACGACGCCAACACCCAGACCTATGGCCAAGGCACATAGTAAAACCCCTAAGATTCTCACTATACCCATCTCGCGACACGCCGGGTCCATATCATAGAGAAATACCAGAGCAAATCAAGGCAAATTTTCCGAAAATGCGGAAAAGTCCTCGATTTCACAGTTACGGACACTATTTCGGTGGCCAATGGCGCACGTCGCTGAAGCGCAAAGCACAGCCCTTTTTTATCAGCCTTCGGGAATATTGCGCACATGCACAGATAGGATAAGTGGAAATTGAGGCAGGACCATGAAGCACACGCAATGCACCCAAAACCATTATCCTTAACGGCGCAATTCGCGCACGTCCCTAGTTTGACAATTGTGGCATATCACAATTATGTACTGGAAGCTGCGTAGCCGCAGGTCGTAAGCACATGGAACGTCACGGGCCTGCGCGTATACGCTAGCAGTTTTGTTCAGGAGGGAATGGACTATGAGTGCTATATGTCCTAAGCAAGGCTCCTTATGGAGGGTGCACTGACAATTTTGTCCATCGGCTGCGTTGCCGGCCCCGTCGTACAATAGGTGGATCTTCCCTAAGTGTTAGAAGAAAAGAACTTTCATATGAAGCTAGGCCACAACCCATAACTCAGCAAGATGAGAAGGTTCAAAATTGAGAAGTCCGGTAGCAACAGTGAGGTAGTCATCCCATACAAAAGCAGGCATGGCTGGCGTGACCCTTCGCCTCCGTCACACAACTTCGACTGGGAAGCCCCTGAACCTAAGATTAGCTTTAAGGATAGTAAGCTGATGGCTCTGGGAGGAGCTGTTGGGTATGCTGTAGGTGGAGCTAGGGTTGAGGTTGA
>JBQEQV010000009.1:0-6875 GCA_052043585.1 Anaplasma sp.
TTAGCGTTGTCTTCCCGTGATCAACGTGCCCTATTGTCCCTACGTTTATGTGCGGCTTCCTTCCTTCTGTCATATAACATTCCCAAACAACACAACCAACAAAAAACCAAGCTCTTCTTACATCAAAGAGCGGGTAATGGGAATCGAACCCACGCAGGCAGCTTGGAAGGCTGCTACTCTACCACTGAGCTATACCCGCAACAGCCGTGGAGGAGGTAGGATTCGAACCTACGTACACGTCCGTGGGCAGATTTACAGTCTGCTGCCTTTAACCACTCGGCCACTCCTCCCCCTGGACCCAGCCAAAGCGATGCCTCCGTATAACATATAATCACACAAAAGCAACCCCAAAAACCTAATCACGATCCAGAGTTGACTCAGAGAAATTTAACCCTACAATACGTCACTGCATACGTTAGCAAAATTTGTAGGCTTTACAACAACAAAGTTATGGGGCGCACCCGAGATCAGGGACGGTGTATTTGGATATATGGTAGGCACGCGTGTGTCTCAGCTCTGCAAAACCCGAATAGAGCGTGTAAAGCACTCCTAGTTACACACGAATTTCTGAAAAAACATCCAGAGGTTGCGAAATTAGCGCAAGATAGGGGCATAATTCCGAAAAAATCTATTGCTGAAGAAATTGCTAGTGTCCTAAATCATGGAGCGATCCATCAAGGCATAGCCCTGAGAGTAAATCCGATATTTGGGCGTAAAAACGCCACATATAGGATAGAGGACATAGTGTCAAATGCCCCTTCTGCCGAAACTTCTACCATTGTGATCCTAGATCAGATAACCGATGTGCACAATGTTGGGGCGATCATCAGATCTGCAGCATGCTTCAGCGTAGATGCGGTGGTTTTGCCCGAATATCATTCCTCCTCCGAGAGTTGTGCTATGGCAAAAATATCCAGCGGAGCGACGGATTTGATACCGATAGTACATGTGGGCAATCTAGTGAGGACCATGGAATACCTAAAACAAAACGGTTATTGGTGCTACGGCCTGGATATTTCTGGTAATCAGTCACTACACGAAGTAAACTTCTGCAAGCATAGAGTCGTGGTTCTGGGTTCTGAAGGAAAAGGCATCAGGCGATTAACTAAGGAGCATTGCGATCACCTGATACGAATCCCTATGTCATCCAAGATAGATAGCCTGAACGTGTCGAACGCGGCCGCCATAGCCCTCTATTCTAGTTACTTGCAACGCTGAAGGTACATGTGATAGCGGAAGTTTCGGATGATGGGCAACACACACAGCCCCAGGTGATTATAGCTGTGGATGGACCCTCCTCCTCTGGCAAAGGCACTTTGGCCAAGGAATTGGCTAGTATCCTGCATTTCAGGTATTTGGATACTGGAAAATTATACAGGGTGTTTGCGTCAAAATTTCTGCGCGAACATGCCCAGAATCTGGCTTCTGATGCGGAAATGTGCTTAGATGAGAAAGCACAGCATGAAATTTTATCTCTGCTAGATGATAACGATCCCAAATATTACACAGAGCTTGTGGGAAAGGCGGCTTCTATGCTCGCGAGAAACAAGGCAGTGCGAGCGGCAATGGTACAAATGCAACGGCAGTTTATATATTCAACTTCACAGGGTGTAGTCGTAGATGGTAGGGACATAGCCTCGGTCGTGTGTCCGACAGCAGATGTAAAGCTTTTCATAAACGCATATGCAGCTGTCAGGGCGCGTAGACGTTTCAAACAGCTGCAAAATTCCCCTCATAGATCGATGTATAAAAGCGTGTTTTTCCATTTGCTTCATAGAGATGTGCGGGACTCTCGCAGGAAAACAGCTCCTCTGACGAGGGTTAGCGATGCTCTATACCTTGACAACTCACATATGGACAAGAAAACTACTTTGTTGGAATTGATGAAAAAAATAAAAACCTTCTTGTAAAACTAGACAGAGGGTATATCATTGCCGTTCGTTGTGTTCTTTTTTGATCATTTTGCGGGCTCGGTGTATGTCGTCAGGTGCAAGTTTACAGGGTGGTGTCTCGGGTAGCATCAACAGGGTGCTCTCTAATAAGTTCGTGGAGCACGATTTTGGTGACATTGAGTCTGGGGATTCTGACCTTTCTGAAACACTATCCGAGCTTCTCGACAAGGGGCCGCAGGAGGGCGAGATCATAGAAGCCACAGTGATCTGCATGGATAGTGGTTACATCACCGTTGACGCGGGGCTAAAGTCCGAGGGCGTTGTGTCTCTTAGGGAATTTGAGCTTGGCGAAGGTGGCGGGCAGGACATTGAAGTTGGATCGAAAGTGAAGCTCTGCCTGGAGAGGATTGAGGGCAAGGGAGGAAGCGTTGTTCTTAGTCGTGAGAAGGCTATTAGAGATGAGCTATGGCAGAAGCTTGAGCAGGCTGCGGAGGAGAAGACTGATGTAGATGGGGTCATCTTCGGGTCTATCAAGTGTGGCTATACTGTGGATGTAGGCGGCGTGGTAGCCTTTCTACCTGCTAGCCATGTGGGACTGCGTCAGGTAAAGGACATTACACCTTTGCTGGGTAAGAAACAAAAGTTCCGTATCCTCAAGATGGACAAAAAGCAGGGGAATATTGTTGTCTCCAGGAAGGCGGTCCTGGAAGAGTCTCTGGCGGATGCTAAGGATTCTTTCCTCAGCCAGTTGGAGGAGGGTAGCATCGTTGAGGGTAAGGTTAAGAGCATCACAAAGTATGGTGTGTTTATTGAGATACACGAGTCGCCCGCGGTTGGGGTCGTGGATGGGCTGTTGCATATAACGGACATATCTTGGAGCCGTGTGAGTCACCCATCGGCTGTGTTCTCGTGCGGGCAAACAGTGAAGGCAAAGATTATCAGGATTGATAGAGAGAATCGCAAGATTTCCTTGGGCGTTAAGCAGTTGGAGGAGAGCCCTTGGGCAAATGTGGAGGAGCGGTACCCCGTGGACAGCATACACAAGGGGATCGTGACCAGCACAGAGGACTATGGGGTTTTTGTGGAGCTTGAAACTGGGGTCGAGGGGCTGATACACGTCTCTGAAGTCAGTTGGGTCAGGAGTCACTTGCCAGTGAATCAGATTTTCATGCGGGGTGAGGAAGTTGAGGTCAAGGTTTTGAGTCTCGACGCCGCAAAGAATCGTATGAGCCTCAGTATAAAGAGGTGTAAGGAAAATCCTTGGGAGGCTTTTGTAGGCAGGCATCCCGTGGGTTCTATCGTGGAGACGCGAGTGAAGAGCATTAGCAGTTTAGGGATGTTCGTTTCGTTTGTTGACGACAGCTCTGGGTCTGGTATTGAAGGCTTGATTCGTTCTACCGAGCTCAGTTGGAGTGGTTCTCCGGAAGCTGCGTTGAAGAAGTATAGCGTAGGAGATTGTTTGCAAGCCAAAATACTTATGGTCAACACGAACAAGAACAAGATTGACCTTGGGGTTAAGCAGATTGAGCGCGACCCGTTCCTTGAACTGCTTGGAAGAATCGAGTTGGGCGACAAGATTGTGGTCACGGTATCCAAGGTGCTTGAGGATATGGGGGTGTTAGTTGACGTGTTTGAGGGATCAGATAGTTTCAATGTTCTAGTTGAGCAGGAATATCTCCCTGAGCATAAGAAGTTTTTCCCTGGCGACAGGGTGGAAGCCGAGGTTTTGATGATTGGAGCGTACAGTCTGGTCTTGTCGCTAAAGTAGGTTATGTGTGTTGGATCACTTGCTAAAGGTTGAGGTGCTGCGTTCTCGGGTGTCTACATGGCGCACCTTCTTTTTCCTTGCTGCCTGCTCGTTGTTGTTGGCTATTGGGCAAGTAGACTATTCTCGGCTCTCTGGAGTTTTTGGCCAGCATGACTGCGTTGCGCGAGTTAGAATCAGTGGTGAGATTGGTCGCAGTCGCGGCAGAGAGGTCCTGCTTACGAAATTGGCTACCGATGATTCGGTAAAAGCGCTGCTGCTCAGAATTGACAGTCCTGGTGGGACCGTGGGTGACAGCGAGGCTTTGTATCAGCAAATTCGGGATATCGCTCTGAAAAAGCCTGTGGTTGCAGTGCTTGAGAATGTAGCTGCATCTGGTGGGTATATGGCGGCGATAGCGGCCGATTATGTGGTGGCGCGTCGGGGTACGGTCACTGGCTCTATAGGCGTCATCTCGCAGCACATAGGTGTGGCTCAGATCGCGAAGAATTTGGGCATTTCGTTGAAGTCCGTCAAGACATCACAGCTCAAGTCTGCCATGTCTCCCCTAGAGGATATGTCACCGGAAGTTGAGGTTGTGATACAGGGAGTGGTGGACGATTTCCACAGTTTTTTCATGGGGCTGGTGGCCGAGAGACGGGGGTTCACCCCTGATCAAGTTTCCGCGGTTTCCGATGGTAGGATTTACACGGGAGCACAAGCACTGAAGGCAGGTTTAGTGGATGCTATCGGTGGAGAGAAAGAAGCGCTGGAATGGCTGAAGTCGCAGAGAAGCGTTGATGCGGATTTGAAGGATTTCGAGTACAGGCGCGTTGATGCTAGTGGGTTCGGTCCGTTATTTTCTCAAGCTATGCAGTACTTGTATTTGTTGCTTTCCAGGTAGATGATGTCCCTGAGATCCGATCTTATCCAGCGTGTCGTTAGAAGAAATCCCTCGCTGGGTGAAGCGGTTGTCTCGCAGATTTTTAGCATCTTTTTTTCTGCAATTGTGGATCACATCAGCAATGGGCATAGGGTTGAGCTTCGGGGATTTGGCTCATTTTCTGCTCGACAATATGTTTTAAAGAGCCAGGATTCCAACCCAAGGCTCACTAAGTTGAATTATCGGAAGGTGTATTTCAGGCCTAGCGAGAAGCTCGTGGAGGCAGTTGATAGCTATCGCAGCAATCAGCAACAACAGAAATAGTGCGTTGCATAACTTGTTTTTACACGGCAGAGGTGTGTGTGCGCACTTTGTAACATTATTCTTATCGGACCTCTACGCACTCGGTACGGGTATAACAAATAGTTTGCATGTTTTGGATATCTGTACTAAGTTCCGTTAATTCAAGTCTTGAGATTCTTCGTCCTATGTTGAAGTTGGAGGATAATGGGTACGCAGAGGATGTTCGTAGGGCGTTCGATGAACTAGAGAGTTCTCTCACACGCAGACTTAGTGCCGGTAGCGCCGCAGACATCTCTGAGTTCGAGAAGAAAATAGCGTGGCTCACTAATGAGAAGAAGCTCCTGGAGGAGGAATTGTCTCAACAGAAGGCTGAGTGCGCGCAGTGGAAGGATGTTTGCAGTGAGATCGTCGAGAGTCTGAATTCTTCGATAGAGACCGTTAGATCTATTTTAAATGGAGAAAACATATAGGTGACTAAGGAAATGTTATCTACTAGTGCGCGGGTCGTCGATGTCGTCATTCGCGGTAGCGCCTACAGGGTTGCATGCAAGGAAGACGAAGCTCAGCGTCTTTGTGAGTTGGCCGGTAGACTCAGTGGCTTAGTCGAAGCCATATCGGGTGGGGGCAAAAGTAAGGCTTCCGATACCCTATTGTTCCTCCTGGCCGGTTTGAAACTCGAGGACAGAGTGGAGGAGCTGAGCCATGAGCTCAAGAAAGCAAACGAGGAGCTGTCGGAGTACAAAGCAATGCATAGTAAAGAAGTGCAGGCTAGAGGCCTTCTTGAGAGCTTAGTGAATTATAGCCTGTCCAGAATCAGAAAGTTGATGATCCATGTAAATGGGGAGTCGATGGGGCAAGCTAGAATCGCTGAGGATGAGATTGTCGAATAGTCTTCGTTCTTAAATTATCTCATTGCCTTCTGAAATATCGTGCTATTTGCTCTTAATATTGAGATAGTCTGGCAATTGACCGGAAATATCCTGAAAATCAGCAGTTTCTCCGGCCTAACGGTGTGCAGCCTCGTTACGCAGGTGGTGCGCACCTAACTATGGGCTTTTTGCGTGTGGATCTTGGGTTCTTGATTTTTGTTGTTGGGACATTTTGAAACCAAGTCGCAATTTAACGCGTTGATTTCTCATTCAGCCATATTGCTCTACAGACAAGTGTCTATAGTGTCGTTGACGGTGTATATACACTACGCTCTTAGCCGTAGTGGTTGTAAAGTTCTGCGGTCATCGAATGCGCAGAATCCTCTCTCTTAGCCGCTCTGGCCTCTGCTCTAGCCTCCAGCATGGGAGTATTGACTATTTAAACAATGTAGCGTACTGTTAAGGCTGGTTCTTGTAGAGTTTTAAGGCAGGGCTGCGATGGCTGGGGAGTGTTGCGGTGCTTCTGGTCAGGAAGGGAGAGTGTTGCTGGTGTCAGAGCAGGTTAGAACGTGCCTGCCCAGCAAGGGGGGAATTTCGCCTTCGCTACCAGAGGCTCAAGTGGCAGCACTTCCGGCGGAAACAGTGCGCATAGCAGTTCCAATGCCTGGGGCAAAAAGCTATGAAGGGTAGAAGCAACGTTAGAGGGTGTTGTGATGGCACCTCCGACTATGGTGAACAGAGCCGCAGCAGGGTTCTGCTTGGCTACATAGGACAATCGGTCTTGTGTGGTGTCTCAGGTGCTGCATCGTTTCTGATAGCATCCTCATCCGTGCTACAGTCGCGCATATTTCTCGCTGTTTACAAAGAACATTTGGGGCACTCAGCCTATGGCATGCACACGGCTCGGATGCATGCTGCACGTCACGCTGTTAAGGACTCCTTGCTGCCTGCAGCCGAAATGTTTATCGTGGTCCCCATAGTCTGTACTTTGGTGCATTTGTTTGCAAGTGTCGGAGTGCTGGCATGTGTGCTCATCTGTTGGGGCGCAATGTTTGCTGTGTGCCTGTCTGTGAGAATCACTGGCATTTTTAAAGGGTGTCCGAGCGTCGGATCCCCCATGTATGAGGAAGCGTTCCCATTCCCTAAAATGGTGCCAGCATGCGATGTATGGAGAAGCTCAGGGC
>JBQEQV010000010.1:0-3645 GCA_052043585.1 Anaplasma sp.
GAGCTCCCGCTCAGCATTGGACTTCCGCTCAGGATCTGATAGCGCCTTTTCGAATTCCCGATCAAGCTTCTCCTGCCACCTTTGCCGCCTTTCAGCCTTCAGCTTAGCCTGATACACCTTGTACTCCTTCTCCAATGACGCATCGAACTTCTTCTGCTCAGCGTTTGATTGATACTGCTCAACCCGTTGCTCCCACTCAGCTTCACGCCCCTCTCTCGCTGCCACCTTCCTCATTTCTGCAAGCCTCCGCTTGGCTTCCTCGAACTCCTTCTTCGCAGTTTCACGGTTATTCGCAGTCCCCCAAGTAGACTTGTACTGCTGATCTTGAGCACCTGTCGGACCCTGCTCTGCTCGCCCAACAGAAGCCCCCTCTGCACTATCACCCTTCTTGCCCCATGCAGAAGCGAGTAGCCCTTTGGCCTCCTGCGATACCGCACCATCCTGCTGCTGTTCGGGAGCATCTGGGAAGCGCTTAAGCGCTTTTTGCACTGCCTTGTCCCACCGCTCATCATGCTGCAGCTTCTTGACTCCCTCTTCGGCTGTCAGCGTCTTCTGCTTCTCATCCAGCTTTTCCAGCTGTTTCAGGGTTGGAAGAAGGTCCTTAGCCTCTTTGGGCTTGCCCGTCAGACCCAGCATTGCTTTACCGATAGAAGCATTATTGGTTCCCAGCTGCTTCATTTCCTCAAACGCCTGCTTCACTTGCTCAAACTGCTGCGTATTGGCCACAGGCCGCTGAACTGCAGGCTGCGCAACCTCAGGCTGCTGCTCCACCTGTGGCTGCGCCAGGACATCCTGTTTCTCCTCCAGCTCAGGTTGTTCTCCTACGCCCCCGTTACGCTGCCCCGCGCTCTTCGCCAGATTCAACACCACTTTTCTGTATTCTGGAGAAAAAATCTCAAACTGCTGCATTTGTTTCTCCAACTCCTGACGATGCTGCATCGAGCCTAAGAGGTACAGGGCCCAAAGATATTGCTCCTCATCGTATGTCCTCCACCGCTGGCGTGCCCACTGACCTGCTCCCGCTATGTCCCACGCACTATTATGGTCCCATTCAGCCCAGCGCAGCTGCTTGACCTCTTCCTTCCGTTCACCTTCTAGCTCCCACTCAGCCCTCCGAAGTCTTGCCGCCTCGTACATAGGCTTTAGTAGCCCCTCATCCAGCTCCTTCTGCTTAGCAGTCTCTGCCACCAACTCAGCTTCCCAAGCCTCTTTCCCGACTCTCCGCTGCGCATCCCCATCGTATTCTGCCTTTAATGACCGATCGAACTTCTTCTGCTCAGCTGGCATAGCTACCCGTTCTTCTGCAAGCGTAGCCAAAGCTTCCTTATGCGCAGACGAATTCTTCAGAAACTTCTTGAACTCTGCATCGGCCTCCATAGCCTTACTAGCCTCAGCCTTCCGCTGCGCTGCTACACGCTCTGCAGACGCCTTGTACTCCTTCTCTAAACGAGAATCAAACACCTCCCGCCAAAACGACAGAGCATTGAGCTCTTTCTTCAGCTTAGCCGCAGCATCCTTGTGCGCTTGCGACTCAACCAACGCCTTGTACTTCTGCTCCTGAAACGCCTTGTACTCTTTCTCAAATTCCTGCTCGATGTCCTTGACTTGCGTTTCCACAGTCTTCAGAGCTTCTGCAGCTGCCAAAGTGACCGACTTTTGGAAGCTTGTAACGATGGTTCCGAGTACATCCCGTGCAGCATTCAAGTCTTGCACATTCCGAACTTCCTGGTTCGCAGTGTTTAGCGCTTGGTCGATTTGCTGCCTCACTTTTTTCAAAGCCGCATCTACCACCGCTACACCTTTCTTCACCCTGCTCTGCAAATTCCACCAGACCTTTTTCTCTTCAGAAGTAGCTTCTGCCACTACACTTGAAATGCGCCCAGAAACAGACTTCTCCATGCTCTTGAAGGACTGTTCTATAAACTTGAAGAAACCCCTGAAGGCTTCAACAATTTCTGCATGAGACCTTTGGATAGAATCCATAAAACCGTAAAACGCCACAACAAGACTTGTTCTGGCACCTGCAATGCGTTCTATTGCCTTCTTATGAGCTATTGAATGCGATGAATGCGAATCTGCTGCAACAACTTCGCTCCATTGTGTTCCCCATTCACCTGCAACCGCCTCCCCAATCTTTGCGCACTTTGTGCAGACATCTTTATGCAGTGGTACCGTTGCCAGTGCTTCGTGGGGTATATCAGCGATAGTCCGCTGTGACTGGGCCGCTTGTTGCCGTATCACAGCTTCCCTTACCCGCTCAAGCTCTTCCTTTATGGACACACCTTCGGTCTGCTTCTTCATCTCTGCTTGGAGCTTCTCTAGCTGCTTGTTCAGCTGTTCCCGTGCCCCCAGACCTGCATTTGCTCCATGTTTGCCAACTTCTCCAACAAACTTGTTAGCTTGCTCCTGAATTGTACCACGCGCCCTTTTGATCTCGTCCATAGCAGATCCAGCGGCCTTCCCGATGTTCCTTTGAAACTTTGCCAGTATGTCCCTTACAGTCTCTAGTGACTCAACGCCTTTGAGATCGTCTACTACCCCATTTAGTTTTTTAATTTCGTTCCTTATTGAACCTTGAGCTACAACTGCAGACCCACAACCCTTAATTACAGCTGCTTGAGCCTCTGCCTTTGCACTGCTCGCTAGTGCCCTGAGCCCATCAGCATCTTCCCGGCTCACTTCTTCGCCGATGATTCCATCTAGAACATCATCCGCAAACTCCCCGAACGCAGAGGACAGACTCGTCAGTCGATCTGTCATTCCCGTGAAGAAGGATTCAAATGCTCGCCGCATCATGTCTGTTGACGACTTTATCTCCTCTCGGATCCGGGCAATCTCTGCGCTTTCTTTCTCTGCCACTTCCTGCATTGTTTTCGCAGTCAGATCCTTTGCTTTTGAGCGAGCTGTCCCCAACGCTTGCGTTACTGCATGATCAAACACGAAAGCATCTGTTCTCACTTTCCCGCTTAGAGTTTCAAGCACACCGTCAACTTTCTTCTGCTCTTGCACATCGAGGACTTGAGATGCCTCTCGCACTTCCCGACCGTACCTCCTCCTCAAGCTCTCCTGCACACCAGAGGTAGCCTCTCTTACTGCTGCTTCTACCTTATCCATAGTACCCAGCGCTGCGTTTTGCAGGTTACCAAGCGCAGTGCGTACCTCTCCGATGCTAACAGCCCTTTCCAATGCCGTGCCTACGAGTTCCCTGCTAGCCTTCTCCTTAGCTTCCTTTACACCAGTCTCGAAAGCTGTCTTCACTTCCTGCATTTCCTTTTTGAACGCACCACGAGCCTTAGTTACTCGTTCAGCGCAAACTTCCGCTGCTGCTTTTTCTTCTTGGCTACGATCGTCGCGCGCGAACACCTTGGCTATCCTGTCTCCAAAGAAATTGAAGACACTCGTTACATCAACGTACATGTGCGTAAAGCCCTGCCCAATGGCCCTGAAGAAATCTGCCAAGGCTTGCTGCATCCCTTTCGCCGATTCTTTAGCCGACTTTTGCAGCCCACTAACTGCTGCGGCGGTCTTCCCCCCTGTGACCGCACTTGCTGCCGCCATGCTCTCCAGCGCTTCCTTCAGCCCTTCGTCCATCTCCTTGTTGTCTGACTCGGCATACTTGGCCCACGAGTCACCATCCTGAGACGG
>JBQEQV010000011.1:0-11887 GCA_052043585.1 Anaplasma sp.
CCCGTATCCAGCAAGGACAACACAAGGGAATTCTGGATATCCGCCTTCGCTACGTTAAATAATTGCTCATCCAGCCCGTGCGTTTTGATATCATTGATAACGCGCACTAGCCCTTCAACACCCTGTTTGGCCGTAGAGTTATCGGTATACAAAACGCCGCATAACAGGTCTGCAGGGCCCTCGTTAAACAAAAAGCTGCTAACATGGTAGGTGATTCCAAGCTTCTTACGCAATTCCCGCATCAGCACAGAGCTGATCGCGATATCCCCCCCAAGCGCGTTGTTAAGGAGCTGCATTGCATGGTACCTCGGATCATTCAGCGGAACGCCTTTGCCTGAAAACATCACAACGCTTTGCGGAGCCTCATATTTAATGTACCCCTTCTGCCCAAAGCGGATGTCAACCTGGTCAATTACCTTTTTGTTCTGCCCTCGCCCCAGTCTAGACAGGCGTTTATCTAACATATCTGACAGACTTTTTACGTCTACGTCACCGACTACCCCTATAACTAACTGGTCCAGATCGAAGCTTTCCTTTCTGTGGAGCAGCACATCCTCAATGGTAATGCCCTCAATCTCCCCAATCATGCCGCGTACGGGCCGACCATAGGGATGATCACCAAATAGCACCCGAGCTATACCATATGCAGCAAGATCCGAGGGCTCAGTTGCGCTTTGACGCGCTTCAGCCTTCTGACGCTCTTTCGCACGCTCAAAAATTCCCTCCCCGATTTCGAGGTCTGAAAGGCAGTACCCCAACGCACCTAGAGCTTCATCGAGATTGTGTGACAGAGTTTTCAGGGAGATGTACACATTCTCAAGGTCCACCGAGACTGACAGATCTATTCCTTTCTCACCCAACTTCTGCGTAACGCTCTTACCTTCAGACATTTCAATCCACGGAAGCAAGGTTGACGCCAGGTACGCAAGGCCGCTCTTGCCCTGTGGATCGTATGCGGCCCCCGCCTTTTTAAACGCAACTGACACTGACACTATGGGCAGGCCGTGCTCTTCCACGTACCAGTAGTTAATCCCACCTTTGGTACTGGCATCACGAACATCTACATGCGCCTTGTCAGCAAGACACTCCGTCCCAACAAGCAGCGTCCCAACAAGACTCAGAATGCACAACAAGGAGCTAACTCTCATACTTCAACACCCCCCTTACAATTTCGGCAATAAATGACTTTCCACGGCGGGATTCGCAAAAATGGCCTTGATAGCTTCATTCACGTCCTCGACCTCGATGCCTTTAACCATGTCCACTACATCTTCCATGGCAATGACGTCAAAACCTGTAGCCAAAAGCCCAGCGTAAAACCGTGCCCTATCCTCAATGCCGTCAAGCTCATACACAACGTGTGCCATTTTTCTATGCCTTGCGCTCTCAACCATTTCCTTGGACACACCCTGCTCAATCAGCTCCGCTATGACCCGTTTAACTTCTTTACTCGCGACCTCGGGAGAAACACCTGGCCTCAGCGATACATCGATGGAAATCGCACCATGGCTTAGCTCCCGTGCACCGTATGTAGCGGATACACGCGTCGCTATGGACTGCTTTCGGACCAGCTCATCATGTAGCACCCCAAATTCGTCCCCAGACACAACATCAGCCGCCAGGAAGGCAGCATAATATCCACGCAAGTCCCCATTGGCCGCGAAGCTAGGAGTCTTGTAAAGCATGAACATCTCTGAATCCGATGCAGTACCGCTTTCCATCTTGATGGTAATATCGGTCCTGTGTGGAGGCTCTAACTTCAGATCAGATCGCCGTTCTTTAACTTCACTGAAGTTTTGGATCCCCCCATAGTGGGTACGAGCCAGCTCCATTACTTCTTCAAAATCAACATCACCCACAGTCAGCAAAATGGCATTATTGGGGTTGTAGTACTTGCGATAAAAGGACTCCACAACCTCCATGTTGTAATTCGCGATCTCGTGTTCCCAACCTATAACAGGCCGTCCGTAGCCATTACGATAGAACACATTCATAGCCTCCTCGTTCAGCAGGCCACGCGGGTGCCCCTCCGTACGCATTTTCCTCTCCTCAAGCACAACATTGCGCTCGCGTTCAAAGTACTCTGGAGTGAGCTTAAGCGACTGCATTCTGTCAGCCTCCATCGCCATCACTAGAGGCAGATGCTGCTTCCCTATCAGCTCGTAGTACATGGTGTATGCACTAGAGGTCAAGGCGTTGAGCCTTCCACCCAATCCGTTAATCTTTTCTGCAAAATCCTGAACTTTTTCTGTTCCGGTGAACATCATGTGCTCAAGGAAATGCGCAACACCGGAAAAGCCCGGCGGGTCATCTATACCCCCTACCTTATACACAAGAATATGCAGCACTATAGGGAAGCGCTTGTCTGATATAACACAAACTTTCATACCATTTTCTAGTTCCGCAGTTTGCATGCCCCGCGGCCCAGCGGCAAGAGCAGAATTACAAAAGAGAGTGGTCAATAGCAGACCCACCGCGAATAATTTTCTCATCATCTACAGTCCAAAGTGATAAAACACACCGTTCTTCAAGATCAGTATACTCAAATGGTTAATATTTCTTAACAAAAAGCGATGCTTTCTTTACTTCACCCAAGATCCCGGACCTTTTCATGATTTCTCATCTCTAGAGACAAGAAAGCAATGGCTCCACATGTTACACAAGCATCCGCCACATTGAAGGCAGGCCAGTGTACCCCCCCAATGTGTAAATTGATAAAATCGTACACAGCGCCAAATCTCAGCCTGTCTGCAAGATTGCCCAGAGCTCCTCCTACTATCACTCCCATACAGAGTGCACGCTTATTACACTTAGAGTGTAATAGCATGAACAGTAGCACAGATATCACCACCGAAGAGATGCATGTAAAGATCAGGTTGCTGCTCTGTAGTGAGCCAAACATGCCAAAGCTAATCCCTGTGTTCCAAACCTGTACAAAGCTGCAAAACTTGGAAACCTCCACGTTACCCAACCTAAAGTACAAATCTGCAGCAAAAGCCTTGCTAACCTGATCAACTGCAAAGACGCCTGCCAGAGCCATTATGCCGATTAATGCCTTGCCCACCACGAAACCTACTAAAATCGCGCAGCAGCCAGTCTATCATAAAAGTAGTCATTACCCCAGAGGCGCTTTATTACAGGTAGCACTTGAGCTTCACTTCCGAAATATCTTTCCGAATTTGTTCAACAAGTTGGTCAACATTCTCGAACTTACGCTCCGGGCGAATAAAGTTCACGAGCTCCACACTAACTTTTTCTCCGTAGATGTTGCGGTCAAAATCGAAGATATGCATTTCCAGTATGGAAGACTCATCCTCGTTGAATGTTGGTCTCACCCCGATGTTAACTATGCCAGATAGCCAATGGTCGTCCCCAGAAAGTTTCGCTCTGGCGTAATATACGCCGCTTCTGGGCAGCACCGTATGGCCCATACTCAGGTTGAGCGTCGGAAACCCAATGAGCCTGCCTCTCCCCCTCCCTCGCATAACTTTTCCGCTGATGATATGCCTTCTGCCCAGTAGCGCACTTGCAGTCTCAATGTTGCCACGCCGCAGGCAATCCCTGATTGCCGACGACGAACATACCTTGCCATCTACAGCGTACTGCGGCACTCCCGTAACACCGCACCCTGCAGTTTCCGCGCACTGTTGCAGCACAGCTAGGTCACCCGAGCATTTGCGTCCAAAGCTGCAATTTTCTCCAACTACAATATGCTGGGCCTTGCATCCCTTGATCAACACATCCTCGACAAACGCTTCAGGGGACAATTGAGCAAATTCCGGCCCGAATTCGACCACGTGCAGGTAGTCTACCCCACAAGCCTTGATTAATTCCGCCTTTTGCTCGAAATCCACCAGCAAAAAATTTTCACATTTTCTAAAAAAAACAGCAGTATGCGGCAAAAAGGTCAGCGCTGCTGAGGGCAATGAAAGCGCCTTGGCCCGCTGCGTGAGCTCCGCAAATATGCTGACATGCCCCAGATGAACCCCATCAAAATTACCAAATGACAGTGCGACCGGCCTCTCGCCTTCGCATCCGTGCAACACCTTCATACAAAAAACTTTACATTTACAAGAAGCCATGCTAGCCAGAACGCTCATGTTCTGGGAGGAAGACTGGCATGCGGGAAGTCCTTATATACACCAAGGCCTCTTGCCCATATTGTACGAAGGCAAAGGCTTTGTTCAATAAAAAAAACGTTCCCTTCGTTGAGATCGACATCACTGACCACCCGGAGGGCATGAGTGAAATGGTGGAACGTTCTGGAAACAAAACCGTGCCTCAGATCTTCATTGATGGGAAGAGCATAGGGGGTTGCGACGATTTATATGCGTTATACGAATCGGGAGAGCTGATATTCTGACGCACACCTATAGATCAGCCCTAATCTCTGCAGTGGCGGAGGATCTTAGCTCGTGCATAGATTTCGTGTAGATGGGTGTTGCGTGCATCTAGTTCAGCTTTTTCAGGATGACGCACCTTTTTCTTCCGGCGAGATCCAGCCCATACCCACAGAAGCCGAGTTTCCAGCGCAAGGCCTCATTGCGGATCGTGCTTTGATCCTCTCCAATCTCCAGAATTGCACGTCCCTGAGGGCTCAGGCATCTTTTTAGAACGTCAAAAATCTGCAGATATTTCTCCATACCTCTCGCGCCACCGTCCAGTGCCACAAGTGGCTCATGGCACCTGACTTCGCGCTGAAGGCCGGATATCTTACATCTTCTTATATACGGGGGGTTACTTACGATCAGATCGAATTTCCCCTCACACTTTTCCCAGCTCGCACAATGCAATTTCACCCGCGCAAGCATGGAGTGTTGCACAAAATTATGGTACGCGACACGATAAGCCTTAACACTATTCTCAAACGCCACTCCTATAGCATTTTTATAGTGGGAAAGCAGCGCAATGAGTATACACCCCGTGCCCGTGCCCAGGTCTACAATGGCAATTCTGCGATCTGTGTTGCCATAGATCCCAATTGCGGAAGACACAATAGCCTCTGTATCAGGTCTGGGGTCTAAAACATTGGAGTCAACAGCGAAGTCCATGCCCCAAAATTCTCTTTTTCCCAAAATATGTGACATGGGAATTCCCGAGGTGCGTCTAGCTAACAAGGCAAAAACCTCGTCTACGCGCGCCTGTTCCACGCACATGTCATGATTGGCAATCATGGACGCGGTGTCCATGCCCAACACGTGCTGTACAATAAGCTCAGCATCCAGTCTGGGGGTTTCAGCGCCGCCGTCTTTTAAAATCGATGCAGCCCTATTTAACAAACAGAATAGCCTATTATCCCGCATTTATAATAACGACCGAATACACACATCTAAAGCCACATACTCCGCAAGCGTCGCTACGTGACAACCCATTTCGTGACCCAACTCACCCAGTCCACCTAGAGATACGGAGGGAAATCCCAGTTCTTGGGGGACATCGTAAACACCTCAAAGCCCGTGCTAGTAACGCCTATGGAGTGCTCGAATTGTGCAGATAAAGAAAAATCCCTCGTTCTCACAGTCCACCCATCCTCTTTGCTGGTTACGGTATCGCGCTTGCCGGTATTGATCATGGGCTCCACCGTAAAGAACATACCCTCGCGGATCACGACGTCATCATCTTCGTCGTAATAGTGTACGACATTGGGAGGTGCATGAAACACTGTACCTATCCCATGTCCGCAATAGTCGCGCACTATAGAATAGCCATACTGCTTAATAACCTCCTCCACCGCCAAGCCAAGTCTGTTGAGCTTTTCTCCAGGTGCTATGCACTTAATAGCAGCCCACATCGCCTTGTAAGTGGCTTCGCAAAGACGCTTAGCCTTTATGGACACAGCATCCCCAACCCAGTACATTCTACTTGTGTCACCATGCCAACCATCCAGTATCACAGTGACATCTACGTTGAGTATGTCGCCATTCTTGAGCGCAACATCATCAGGAATCCCGTGACACACTACATAGTTCTTGGAGGTACAAATAGATTTCGGATATCCCCTGTACCCAAGCGGAGCTGGGGTCGCGCCAGCAGCCAATATGAAGTCATGACAAAGCTCGTTCAGTGTGTTGGTAGACGTTCCTGGTACAATATACGGAGTGACGAAATCTAACACCTCCGCCGCGAGCCTACCTGCCCTGCGCATCCCTTCAAAATCTTCCTGAGAATGAATAGTTATGTTGCTGAATAACACCGCACAGCCTTAAATCTCGAGCGACAGTCTGCTTGGATCCTCTATGTATTGCTTCACGCGCACAAGAAACGTCACGGCACCCTGCCCATCCACTATCCTGTGATCATACGAAAGCGCCAGATACATCATAGGCCTAATCTCAACACTCCCATTGATCGCAACAGGGCGTTCCCGTATTGCATGCATACCCAAAATCCCAGACTGCGGGGGATTTATTATAGGAGTAGATAACAGCGACCCGTATATACCACCGTTCGTGATAGTAAAAGTCGCACCAGTCATGTCAGCAACCGTGAGCCCCCCGCTCCTAGCCTTCTTACCCAGTTCAATCAGCTCCTGCTCCAGCTCCGCAAAGGACATCTTCTCAGCCCCACGTATCACGGGCACAACCAGCCCCTTGTCCGTGCCTACTGCAACCCCTATGTTGTAATAGTCCTTGTATACAATCTCGTCCCCATCAATTTCCGCGTTCAGCTCTTGAATCTCCTTAAGAGCCGCCACTACAGCCTTAATGAAGAATGACATGAATCCCAACTTTACCGAGTATTTCTTCTCGAAACCTTCTCTGTATTTTGACCTCAACTCCATCACAGCACTCATGTCCGCTTCGTTGAAGGTAGTCAGAGTTGCCGCAGTGTTTTGTGACTCTTTGAGCCGCGCAGCTATCACTTGGCGAATCTTGGTCATCTTGACGCGCCGTTCTCCAGGCACACTTACCGCACCCTCAACCTCACCGTAGACACGTTGCTGCACCGCAGGAACAACAGCACCAGTACTCGCCACTTTCCCTGATGCCCTATCCACAGGAGATGAGCGCCTACCGGAGAGGAATTCATCTATCCCTGGGATGCAAATACCAGAAACCGGAGGCTTTGTTTCTTCCTTTTTTACCGCTGTTTCAGATTCCTTAGCAGGCTTAGGAGCCTCTTCAACGCTCGACTTCTTTGGCGCCGCTTCGGACGCACCATCTTGCTTGCGGATCACAGCCAGTACCTGGCCTCTGGTGATAACTTCCTCATCGGATACGAACAACTGGTCTACCACACCGGACACAGGAGACACTATTTCCAGAGAGGTCTTGTCCGTTTCTACAACGAAAATCACCTCCTCAGCGTTCACGAAGTCGCCGACCTTCTTCAAAACCCTCAGTGGAGCCTCTAGTATCGACTCTCCACCCAGATTGCTTGCTTGTATCTCTACGGAATCACCCATCAATCACTTTTAAAATTACACAAACGGCGCTGCTGACCGAGACAAATCGGCGCCCAATTGTGATCACCAAAGTTACAAATGTCAAGCTGCAAAATCAGCGCATAGCTGTAAGGTACTGCCTAGATAATTCTACATACCCTTGTGCCGATTCCTGCAGATAAGAAATTTCATCATCTAACAGGTTACGCAAGTACTTCGCTGGCCTCCCAGCCCACAATTCTCCGGATTTTACCACCTTCTCCCTAGTCAACAAGGATCCAGCAGCTAACATACTACCCTCCTCCATGACGGCACGATCCATGATGAGAGACCCCATGCCAACAAGCACTCTATCCATAAGTGTGCAGGCATGTAGTATACAACCATGACCCACCGTGACAAACCGCCCAATTTCGGTATCACCATATCTCGAATCCGTATGCACGACGGTGTGATCTTGAATATTTGTGCTCTCACCCACAATAATCTTTCCTACATCCCCTCTAAGGGTCGATCCGTACCATATACTCACGTTCTTACCTATGGAGACCTGGCCTATAAGACGTGCATTATCCGCAACGAAGGCGGTGGCATCGACAAACGGCACAATGCCCATGTAATCAACGAAAGTTCGTTCTTTATCCATTGGCTTCCTCTTCACTAGTGCAAAACTGTGCGCACTGCACAATCCCATGCCCATTAAAACCCGGGGGAGGCCACTTTTCAACCCATGCAGCCACAAAAGGCCATTAGGCCGCAATATATTGTTGATCAGGCGACAGTGACCCCCCAAAATACACCGCTACAACCCCATACAGAAAGTTGGCCAGGATCTGCGCCACTCAGATATTTGTGTCCGGAAGACAGAGCAAGCCCGCCCCAGCTTCTCACTGTATCTCCCTGAAGTACGTTCACATCTGTGTCCCAATCCCTAAACAGCCTGCGTGCAAGGAACACTATTTTGATAATCCTCCCAGAGGTCATGTAGTGCACCTTAACCTGCATCACAAGTTTGATCAGGACCACCATAATCTCATTGATAAAATTCTTTCCAGAGGCACCGCACAGCTCACGTGCCAGAAGACCCACGTCCACGCGCGTGGAGAACTCTGGGGGATACATCTCGACATCCGGGGTGTAGACAATATCAACTCCGGCCTCCTGGGAAAAATTGCATAGGATTGACGAAGATGTTTAATATGACCCGTTCACACGCTTACGCATTTTGTGCTCAAGGAAAAAGTACCTAGATTGCGGGGCACCCATCGTGGGCACGAAACCCCACAGTTGCGCAGAGAAAGAACCTATGGCCTCCCGTACAGACCGCACATCCCTAGCAACTTCCATAATTTAAAGCATCAAACTTGAAGGACAGCACGTCCTCTGGATTGCAGCTAATCACTGACCCCGTCTACAATTGTAAATAAGGTAAACTTTGCTATTGATATGAAGGGCACACATTCAGTATAACTGCTGTTGTCTTAGGGTTGCGTATTTGGTTATGGTGGGGCGCTCTACACTCAGTTTTATTATATTCGTGCTATGCCTCACAACCTGCATCTTTGTGCCATTTGAGCGTTCCTTTGCGTTCAAGATACGCACAGGGGCCCCACATGCGATCGTGTTTGAGTCTAATTCCGAAACCGTGCTCTTCGAGCATGCAGCCGATGTCCCAACTCCGCCGTCTTCCATGAGCAAACTGATGACTCTTTATTTAGTCTTTCAGCACCTGAATGCCGGCACCATAAAGATGGAGGACCAGCTCCCTGTGAGTGAGAGCGCGTGGCAACACCATGAATCCTCGGCCTTTCTCAAGTCAGGACAAATGGTTAAGGTTAGCGACCTTATTAAGGGGGTTGCCATTTCATCAGACGACGACGCATGTATCACCCTTGCAGAGGGGATCATGGGTTCGCAAGAAAAGTTCGTGGAAGAGATGCGTCGCGTGGGTACGGAGTTAGGCTTAAACAATAGCACCTTCGTGAACGTGACCGGGTGGCTCGACGATGGGCACGTCATGTCCGTAAGAGATATACTCGTTCTTGCGGTCAGGATATTCCAGGACTTTCCTGAGTACTACCACGTGTTTGGTGAGAAGCAATTTTCCTACAACGGCATTACCCAAAAGAACTACAATACCCTACTGAACTACAATATCGGCGTGGATGGCGTTAAGACTGGATGGACAGAAGTTGGAGGCTACGGCATGGCCGCTTCTGCAGAGAAAGACGGTAGGCGAATTTTCGTAGTGGTTAACGGACTGCAAACTGAGACCGAAAGGGCGTATGAAGTAAAAAGATTGCTGCTGTACGCTCTCAATCGTTTTGAGACAAAGACCGTGTTCTCTGCCGGCAGTACAGTGAGCGAAGTTGGGGTGTGGAACGGAAAGGACAGGACGGTTCCCATATATGTACGGGAAGACGTGGTTGTGACATTCCCAAAAGATGCGCTAAAAAATCTGAGGGTATTTGTTTCGCACAAAAGCGCGGTAGCAGCACCAGTGTATAAGGACCAGGAGGTGGGAAGCCTGTCGGTCAAGACACCAGGAATGCCAGATCGTACTTTTCCGGTGTATGTTGCCAAGGAGGTGAAAGCCTTGGGCTCAATCCAGTCGTTTTTGCGATCGCTACACGACTCCGTAACTCGCTAGCAGCGTCAGGGGCTCGTGGAGCCCAAGTGTTTATTCAGAATCTCGAGGAGTGCTCTCTCGCCGAAGACCTGAGGTATGGAGCCAGTCAATTTTCCTCGAACGTACAATGCATAGAATGGAATGCTGTTGCCGTGCTCACTTAAATATTCGGTGATGGCCTGGTCGGCATTAGTCCAATCCGCCTTCATGTACACAACACCATGTTCCCGCAGTAAGTCCTGCACATTTTTCGATGCTATCACAACTTCGTTTACCTGGCATGTCAAGCACCACTCGGCCCCCACGGCTAGAAACACCGTTTCGCCCCTTTCCAACAGGGTCGCTAGTTTCTCCTTCGAGAACTCAACACCCACTCTCGGTTTTACTACAATGGCGTTCCCGCTGTGGAAGTGCCCCACATATGCAGAGACACCCACGACATATAACAGCAAAGCCAACATCAAGCCCTTGGTGGACGCCAGCACAGCCGCATCGGCCAATGCCCTGAATAGCCAAACCAGCAGCGCCGCTACAATGATCGACAGCACAGCCGGAAACAGAACGGGCACGCCTTTCTGACTCACCAAAATGTGCAGTAACCATGCCGAAGTTGCATACATGGGAAACGCCAAAAACTGCTTGAGGTACTCCATCCACTTCCCGGGCTTGGGGAACACGCGCCCTACACCTGGAAAGCACGTTAGTACCAGATAGGGAAACGACATGCCCAGGCCCACAGACTGGAATATGGCTATAGCCCTGAACCATCCAGGCTGCATCATGGCAAAACTTATTGCAGATACCATAAAAGGAGCAGCGCACGGGGTGCCCATAAGGGCTGCCAGTACTCCTGAGAAAAAGCCCCTCCACCTCCCTGAAGTTGCAGTACCCTGCAGCGAGAGACCTAAATCAATGTCAAAACCCCCGGCGAAGGACATACCCACAAGGAATGTAATAAGCAACAAACCAGTCACGAGCACCGGAGATTGCATCTGAAATCCCCATCCTAGCAAATGACCAGCAGTACCACGGAGGATCAATAACACTACAGACAGCAGCAGTATACTCGAGGATACCCCAGCAGTGTAGAGCATGCCATCGGCTACAGCTGCGGTTCTACCTGCAGCGTTCCGCCGCGCTATGGACAGTATCTTCAGCGATAACACCGGGAGCACACATGGCATGAAATTGATCACCAGCCCGCCAAGAAATGCAAGGGCAAGAGCCCCCACAAAAGTATCTTCCATAGAAACACTACCAACTTACAGATCCAGCACCTCTGGTAGAGGCCTCTTTATTCCCATCTACAAGCAGCTATGCGCTCTATGAGTTCGCTATCGACGGAGCCAGGCACCTCCAACCTACCGGCCAGGTAAGAGTATAGCAACTCGTCATCAAGTTCCACTATCACCTCATACTTTTTCAGCTGTTCTTCATCCAATTGATCCAGATATCGCTGCGCAAAGCCACCGAGCAGTATATCAGTCTCCTTGCAACCCCTGTGTACGCTCCTGTAAAGCAGCCTCTTTCTCTTTCTCTCTTGGCTTTCACCTAGGCTATTCATCACCACGAACATCATACTCACTGCAGCCACCACGCAGGAACTTTATATCACACAATACTGTTGTCAAGGGTATGAATATGGTATAACATGCTCCTGGTTTTGAGCTTGTCGAGTATCCCTATGGTGTCCTTGGCGCGGGTGGTTGGCGCTTTTCAGGAGGGTTCTTTCTACGTTGCTTCGTTTCTGCTGATTCTCTCTGTGGTGGTGTTCGTGCATGAGTACGGTCACTACTCAGTAGCCAGAATGTGCGGAGTGAAGATCAAAACTTTTTCCATTGGGTTTTGCCCGGAGTTGTTCGGCATCACTGACG
>JBQEQV010000012.1:0-2077 GCA_052043585.1 Anaplasma sp.
CGGCGAATTAGATGAACTTGATCTCAGGGAGCTAGTGAGTGCCGTTTTTGTACATGAAATCAGAAATCTTCTCGGAAAGAATGTGCGATGTTCTGAAGAAGGAATCGGCAGCGACAAAGTGCTACAACTATGCGACAATGCCATTGTAAAGCTATGCACAGAGCAAGAAGGGATGGTACAGTCGGGCTTTTTTACCTCGTTTGCGGTGGAAACCATACTTAGCTATTATACATGCAATGCGGAGTACGGACTGCGCATGCAAGATAACCCGCATACAGAATCCGAAATTGACTCTGCTACCCTTCCTTCCCACGACTCCGGCATGGAGAGATAGATAGCAAGCCGGTCAACAGACCATCGCAGTCATTCACTGTCACGCATATCTATTAATTAGGATTAAAAGTGCCAAAATGCTATCAATAATGTGACTGATCCTAGTATGTAGGATTTTTCTGTGCATTATGAATGAACGTATGGTATCATTTTTAGTTACATTGTTGCAAGTAAAGCATTGTTAGGGGTGTGAAATATGCTCCTTAATCTGCAAAAATAAATTTTCAAGAGAGTCTGTGACGCGTTCTCGTGATATAGATGGGAAGGGCAGGGGTTTTAGCCAGATCAGCTGAAAGCGTAAAATGACTCTTGTAGCTGCTTACATCGCAAACACGAGGTGCGCGTGACTCCAGGTAACACGCCAATAAAAGGTAGGTTAAGGAGATATATGCACGGAATTACGCTGCTATGGTTAAACGCGCATTCTAGCGTTCATAGCGGGAGATGGGAACATACTATCGCTGCAAGGCCCATAATAAAAGCTTCGAGGATGGAGAACAGCAAATCAAAACTATCTGCCGGATTGTGTTTACTGGTTGCGTATACATTCAGCCGCTTTCTCTCATGGGCGTGTCTCAAGTGAAAATAGGTGGAAAAAGCCAGGAAGATCAGCCTAAGACAACCTTAATTGCGGACATTGGAATAGTGCAGCCGCATCTCAGTATCATACCGTTGGTTGCTGGATGACATAAAAATCGTCCAGATAGTTCAGCTTTTGTCCTCGTATCTATGGTAGTCTCGCAAGTAGAAACACCAACAGCTGGTTGCAAGTGTTAGGGTATGCTGTGAGTATGTGCTGTTGGATGGCATATCTCTCAGCCATCCACAAGTTAACAAAATGGCAGCCAGAACTCTGAGACAGGATCTGTTTTTTAGTGAAAATAGGGAAAATTTGATGAAATATGCCTCTAGAAGAAGTCCATTACTTGGCGACAACTCTCTCTTCATTAGGAGACATGTGCCAACTTCGACCGGTAATGAAAAATGCGGGCAGGTCACACGTCTCTTAACACGCAAAAATGTTATAGAGGTACACAGAAAAGCGCGAATGGACGTGATAATTCTTGTGCGTGGGTGCGCCGCAACGACTTTACTCGCACTCACTATTACCACAATAATCAGCGTTCATGCTGCTTATCGGGCAGATTTCAAAAAATTGCCGCTTCAGATTTCCCCATTTTTCCTTCTCGATACCGCGCTAGCCGGGCTACTGATTTTGCTGTTACTGCTTGCCTTCTACGGCGTCCATAAGGTTCTTACTGTATCCAGAAAAACCACGTTACGGTGGGAAGAGGCACAGCAACCTGCATACCAACCTGTAACCGAATATCCTAGACTTGAGGTTAGTGATCACAACATAACACAGGGTGTGCAACCTGAAAACTTTGCAAACGAAACGTATCATCTACTGGAGGATGCCTTAAATGCATTAAACATACGAACGGATAGTGCTACGAATCATCCGTCCTCCGGCCAGGTTGTCTTGACTGTTGATTACATTCCACAATTTGACATTCGTACTTTGCAAAAGGCCGTACCAGCCCTAAGAAGCCCGCGCGCCGCCTTTTATGTAGATGAGCACCTCAGGGTTTTATGCATCATTGGGAATAATGCATTTTGCGTGAAAGCGTGCTCCGAAAATTATTCAAAATCGATAACCACTAAACATATACAAATCGTCTTCCAGCCGAGATTTCCGCAAGGTATGCAAATTTTAGAACGCAGGGCGTATTTTAAGCATGAT
>JBQEQV010000013.1:0-6738 GCA_052043585.1 Anaplasma sp.
CAGTGTAGGGTGCTGACTGCTGAGGTATATTCCTCTGTGGATCCGTGCTTATACGCCCTATGCTTCACTAATTCCAGATAGTTGTTACAGCAGTCTTTCCAGAAGAATTCTTCGATGCAATTTAGCACTGCGCAATATCCGAAAAGCTCAAAACTTTCGGTGCAGCTGGTGACCACCTTGTGCAACCGTGACAGTATCCACAAGTCCGTGGAAACTGTGGCATGGCTGAGAGATGGATGTTCGTCAGACAGAAATGTAGATGCAAATTTACTAGCATTCCACACTTTGGTCACAAGCCTCTTGCCGGTCTTTAGTACCTCTTCAGAGAATACAGTATCCGCGCCCAGACGGGACTTTGCAGCCCAATATCTTACGGAGTCTGCTCCATATAGATCAAGGACCTTTTCGGGATCCATCGCATTTCCTTTGGATTTGCTCATTTTTGTTTTGTCGTCAGCCAGGCACCACCCGCTGATCATTATGTTCTTCCATGGAATCTCCTTACTGTGATGGTAAGACTTGAGTATTGTGTAGAACGCCCACGAACGTATGATTTCGTGACTTTGGGCCCTTAAGTCTGACGGGAACAGACCACAATGCTGCTGATTATGCAGCACCTCGCCCACTGACTTGGTGAAAAACTGTGGGGATATGGAGCTTGTTGCCCACGTATCCATTATATCCATTTCTGGTATTACTTCATCTCTGCTGTAGCCCTCGGGAAGATCGTGCAGCGGGTCCACAGGTAGAGCATCGGCGGTGGGGAGCAGGACCTTACCCAACTCATGCTCGCGTTTGGAGTACCACACCGGGAACGGAACACCGAAATACCGCTGTCTGGATATGCACCAGTCCCAGTCTAAGTTTTCGATCCATATTTCCATGCGTTTGCGCATGCTGTCTGGGTGCCAACGTACCTTTCCAACTTGCTTAAGCAAGGCCTCCTTGTGTTCCACTATTCTGACGAACCATTGATGGTTGAGCAAGATCTCCAGTGGTGCGCCTGACCTCTCAGCGCACTTGACTGTGTGGACTATAGGCTCTTGGGAGATCAACAAACCCGCCTGTTCCAGAGATTCGCATATGGCCTTCCTTGCCTTCTGTACATGCATGCCGTTGAACTTCAACGCGGAAATCTGTGGATTAGGCACGCTGTCCTCAAGATCGCTCAGGCACCCCTTCCTATCCACGATGATTTTGGTATCTAGCTTGTGAGTGCGCCACCAGTGAACATCTGTCTCATCACCGAATGTGCAACACATCACTAACCCAGTGCCCTTGTCTGTGAGAACCTTGTCGTCGGGCAAAAGCCTGACTTGACGTCCCCCCACGGGAACTATGGCCATGCTGCCCTGCAAGTGTGTATACCTGCTATCCTCAGGATTGAAAAACACCGCAACACATGCTGGAATCAACTCCGGGCGAGTGGTGGCAATGCGTATCTCCTCTCCCGTCACCGTGTGGAAACTTATGGTGTTCATAGTCGATGGCAGCTCTTTCTCCTCGACCTCTGCGTGTGCTATGGCCGTGCAATCTACTGGGTCCCACAATATGGGCTGCTGCTGTCTGTATAGCTGTTCTTTCAGGAATAGATCCATAAAAGAAGCCTGGGACAGCTTGGTAACTTCTTTACTCGCTGTGTGGTATTCTAGAGTCCAATCGTAGCTGATGCCTAGCTGCTTGAAGAGATTCTTGAACTGTACCCTAAATTCGCGCGAGACTTCCCTGCAGATTTCGGTGAACTCCTGCCTGTCCATCAAGGTTGCCTTCAGGTTTTTGACCTTTTCCACCAGCCTTTCCGTTGGGAGTCCATTGTCGTCGAACCCTATTGGGTAGAAGACATCCTTGCCCAGCATTCTCTGATAACGGGCTATGAAATCCGTGTGACAGTAGCTAAAAACATGCCCCATGTGCAACACGCCGGACACCGTGGGAGGCGGAGTGTCCACCACGAAGCTATGCGCTACGTTGCCTCCCCATCTGTAAATGCGCTTTTCTTCCCATGAGGAGTTACACTTCTCCTGTATGGTTTTATGCTGATATTGACCGTCCAGAGGCTGCATCAGAATGCCAGAATGTACGCAAGGATAACCCAGAGTATAAAAAACTGTGTGGCTTTAAACAACTCTAATATTTTTCGCTTCAAATCAAAGTCTCCAGTGAAAGCCACGCACTCTTGCCACACGTATAGGTCGTATTATTTGCATAGCTGAGGACTTCGTTGCAAAACTGAATCCGCATCCAATGGTTACTTAGCTTTCTGGAACAACATTGCCGTCGGGTGGTGCCGCTACGATATACGCGTCACAGATGGTTGGAGAAATCGCAAGAAACCACATTTTGTCTTTTGCTGGAGAGCGGTACTCGCGATATAATCAAGCTGAGGTGGCCGATTTGCAGCTTTGTTGCAATTAAAAAATAATGTGACGGATGGATAGGCCTCGGCTGCGGAAGCTTGAGCGAGTTTTGTTTTCGGCGAAGAGCATGGCGCTGTTAGGCATTTATGGGGGTGCGAGTTGCAATATTTGGCTGATAGCTCCAGTGCGCTGTTGGTGTGTGCTGGTTTATTGTCTCTTGCTGGTTCTTTGACTTCGCGTTTATCCGCGGCATGTGGGATTGCGCTTACGTATGCTGCATTCTTTTTTCACAGTGCTTCGATGGCGCAGCTTATCTATCTGAGGGTTACGGACAATTTTGAATTTGCGCACGTATACCACAACTCGCACACTACCCAACTGCTCTTGTACAAAATATTTGGGGTGTGGGGAAACTATGAGGGCTCCAACCTGCTGTTTTCATGGCTGCTCAGCGCATATGCTGCCCTTCTGGCGCTGTTGATCAGCCAGGAATCCCTGAAAAGAATCGCACTTCTTGTTCAGAATCTTCTGAGTTTCGGCTTCACGCTATTCGGCGTTGTTTTTGCCAATCCCTTCCTGAAGATCGTTACGCTAGATGCCGATGGGCTGGGATTTAACCCTATGTTGCAGGATGTCGGTCTGACTATACATCCTCCAATGTTGCTGGGGGGTTATGCCGGCTTCAGTGCAGTGTTTTCCATGACAATTGCAGCACTAATTTTGCGCACGGACCCCAAAGAGTGGGCAATAACGATACGGAGTTGGGTGCTAAGTGCCTGGGCCATTCTCACTGTGGGCATAGCTCTTGGCGGATGGTGGGCGTATAGGGAACTGGGATGGGGAGGTTTTTGGTCTTGGGACCCAGTTGAGAATGTGTCCCTAATGCCGTGGTTTTTGGGCACGGCTCTGATTCACATGATACCTGTTGTACGTAAGAATCGAATATATTGTAATTTTGCACTCTTGCTAGCCGTATCCGCGTTCGTTTGTGGCTTGTGCGGCACATTTCTGGTGCGTTCTGGGTTTTTGCTTTCAGTACATACCTTTGCAAATGATCCAGCACGGGGCGTCTTTCTCCTAGGATTGGTTGCAACTGTGGCCATCATTGGATTTTTGGTATTTATTGTTCGCTATAGGGATTTTGAAGAAACTGGCAATTTCGGCTACATTTCGAAAATTTCCGCTATTATAGCCAATAGTGTTACAATGCTGACTGCGTTTTTTGTTGTCCTGACAGGTACTGTATACCCGGTCATCCTGGAACTGTGGACTGAGAACACTGTGTCCGTGGGTGAGCACTATTACAACAGTGTATTTGGTGCACTGTCTGTGATCTTGCTTGTGCCTATGATCGTACTTCCGTGTCTGAGTTGGGACGGTAATCAGAGTTTTAGGTTGAAATTTAAGATATCGGCCTTCTGTGCGGTGTTGGCCATACCTTTTGCGCTGCCGTATGGGTTGACTGGAATGCTAATTTTGCTCTCCGCGCTGTTAATCGCGTCTACTCTTGAAGATTGTTGCAGAGGGGTTCGCAACTCATCTGTGCCGTTGCGTGAATCGATACGACACATACGGCTTGGTAGGTGTGCTATGCTGACAGCGCATTTGGGTATTGCGGTGTTTATGCTTGGTGCCATATGTTCCACAATGCTCTGCGAGAATGTGGCCCAGTATATGAAAGAGCACGAATCTGTTGACATTAGGGGGTTCAGGATCACGCTGTCCGGGGTGTCACTAGTCAAAAAGCAGCACTATGAGGCGATAAGAGTGGAGTTCACGGTGGCGAGGCACGGCGGGACAGTGCACAAGCTGTTCCCTGAGAGCAGGTTTTACTATGTAGAGGGTGTGCGGAATACTGAAAGTAGCATATATCACAGGCTGTTGGCGGACATCTACATTGTTGTCGGCGATGTAGATAAGCATCGGGGTATAGCTGTGCAGGTACACTACAAGCCTCTGATTGCTTTTGTTTGGATTGGACTGGCCATGATAGCGGTTGGTGGGGCGATGGCCGCTATTAACGCGTTGTTACGTAAGAGGCAGCATCTTGATTGGGTTGCAGCTGAGGGTGCCGGTGTGTGATTTCCGGCTGGGGCGTTGCAGACGTTTTTTCCATGGTTGTTATTTCTCGAGGTTACTGCATCAACTTAAGGTTAGGGGGAGAGAGTGAAGCTTTTTCGGTTGAAGGATCGCAGTGTATTGAGGGTCTATGGCCCAGATGCCAGGCAGTTTTTGCATAATATTACGACCAACGATGTGCTGGGAGTTACCACGCAGCGATCCATCTATAACCTGATACTCAACTCTCGAGGCAGGTATATGTTTGATTTCTTCCTCATTCTGCATGGGCGAGACTTACTGCTGGACTGTGCCCGTGCGGATGTGCAGGAACTAACATCGCTATTACGCTCTCATAGATTACTGCTCAAAGTCCGAGTGAGTGACTGTAGCGACGAATATGCAGTGGCGGTGGCACCATATGAGGAAAAGGTAGGGGACATTGGCCATACTGTGGTGAGTGCGGGAGGAGCTGTGTTATTCCAAGATCCCAGGGATGCTGATATGTGGTCCCGTGCCATAGTGCCGGCTTCTGCCTGGGATGTAATGTACGAGGAGCTGCCTGACCCAATCGAATATGAGATCCTCAGAATTCGCCGTACCATTCCGGATTGTGTTCGAGATATGATAAGGGGCGAGTCATTTCCGCTGTACTTTGCCATGGACAAGCTGCATGCCATTAGCACAAGTAAGGGATGCTACATTGGGCAAGAGGTGGTGGCAAGGATGTGGCGTACGGGGGCCAGGAAGGCACTTTACACTGTGACTGCGGACACGGATATCCCTGCTGGAGGGCAGGAAGTCATCATTCAAGGCCGCCCATCTGGCCGGCTACTTTCTGTTGCGAGGAACTGGGGTTTATGTCTTCTGGAGGTGGAGCAAGTCACCGAAGGGTGTGTGTTGAGAATTGGGGAAATGGACCTCAAGCTCTACAGAACGTAAGGGCCTAGCGTGCGTGTGTAAAAACCACGCTTTTACCTATTGATTGGCAGTGCTGTCCTCGCTGTTGGTGCCGCCGCTGCTCTCGCTGGTGCAGACCACGTTGTCGCTGCCGCGGAGCCTTTGTTCTTCTCGTCGGTGCTGCTCTTGCCCTTTTCGTTGTCGCCGGTGTCGGTGCCGGGCACGCGGACTTTTTTTGTTCTCGCCGCCGCTGCTGCCCTTGCCCTTCTCGTTGTCGCCGCTGGTGTCGGTGCCGGCCAGATGTGTGGATCCTGCTTCAACGTTGTTGTTGCCGGTGTTGCCGTCGCTGCTGCACTCGCCTTTACTTGAGGGCGCTGTTGCTAGTGCTGCCGCGGAGCCTTTGTTCTTCTCGCCGGTGCTGTCGTTGCGGGCCTCATTGTCGCTGGTGGCCTTGCCGTCGCTGACGCCGGTGTTCTTGCTGGTGCCGCTGTTGCTGCTGCTCTCGCTGGTGCAGGCCACGTTGTCGCTGCCGCGGAGCCTTTGTTCTTCTCGCCGGTGCTGTTGCTATCGGCAGTGCAGACGTCGCTGTTGTTGCTGGTGTCGGTGCTGGGCACGCGGACTTTTTGTTGTTCTCGCCGCTGCCGCTGGTGTTCTCGCCGTCGCCGCTGCTCTCGCTGGTGCAGGCCACGTTGTCGCTGCCGCGGAGCCTTGTTCTCGTTGTTGTCGCTGCTGGCCAGGTGTGCGGATCCTGCTTTAACGTTGCTGTTGCCGGTGTTGCCGTCGCTGCTCTTTCCCTTCTCGCTGTCGCCGCCGGCGTTGGTGCTATCGGTGCCGTCGGTGCTACCAATACCCAGATCACGTTCTCTGCTGTCGCCGTTAGTCAGTGCTACTGGAGTGCCACCGCTGTTGGCCTTGCCCCTAGCACCACTCCCAGGATAAGATTTTGATATTATTTTCTTGGCATGTTTAATATTTCTGCTTCCGTAGTTCATAGTGACTATGCTAGCCTTGTTGCATCCTTACATTCCAATCAACCCTTATGTGTCCAATGAGGTTGAGTTTAGCTTTTCACAAAATCACTTGGTCCTGGTGCTAAATTGGATAATTGCCTGCTTCCATAACCATCAATCACCATGCTAAGCTCAGCATATCTTCACGTTTAATATGATGTTAGACGTGAGATTCCTGGCATCTGAAAGCCTGGACTTTCTGGTAATAGTTTCTGCTTCCGTGATCTGTAGTTACCATGCTAAGCTCAGCATATCTTCAAGTCTCACATGATATCAGACATGTGGAGTTCCTGGGTATCTGGGAGTCTAGATCCTGGTAGTATTTCCTGCTTCCAGAGTCCATGATGACCATGTTAATCTCAGCATACCTTCACATTTAAACTCTATAACCTAAAGTATCGCACTTTCCCCTC
>JBQEQV010000014.1:0-48702 GCA_052043585.1 Anaplasma sp.
GTGCAAATATTGAAACGGGACGCCGTATACCACGATGTAGGCGCACTAATCGATGCCAGCGGCGAAAAGAAACCGTGTCATACGTGCGCAGTCGCTTTGGAAAATTTTCCACACACAACAGTATACAAGTTTCTAGGAAGTATCGATCCCAGCCTAAGGCACATGGAAACGCTTAGCCTAGAAATGCAAAAAAAGCAAGACAGTCCGTATGGGATATTGATTACAGACCTTAATGCAGTCTACTGTGTAGTGAGGGATTACGGATATTTAACGCAGACTCTGCTGAATAGTTGGCGTAGCTTACAAAAAGTACCCCAGAATGAGCCATGCTTGCCAGCAATACAAGATTCAGTAAACTTGCTGGAAAAAACCGCACAAAAAGGTGAAGTGTTGTTAGAGCGCAATTCTAGAGGATTCCACGCATCATGCGGCAATGAATATCCGTTTACAGATGAGGTATTGGCGCAGATGGGAGATGCTGCTCTCACCAGTTTCTTAACCGCCATCAGTATATCCCCTATGCAAAAATCATTGATGTTGTGCAGCGATGACTGCAAAAGTACCTATTTGAACGCCCTGGTATAGCACACCCACTTCAGAAGATAGGCGCTAGCACCTCCGTGTTGAAGACCCCCTATGGCGGCAATTTACCATACTAACAAATGCCGCCCCCCAATCTCAAGGTAGTTCAGTGAGCGCAGATCCCATTGCAAATGCTACAGAGACCCCCTTTCATCAAGTACACATAAAGCCTACCAACTACCGTAGATATCTCTGATTGCTGCAACGACATTTTTATTGTGATAAATCATATGCAATTTATGGTTTTTAGGTAAAAATTTTTGGATATTATCTAATATATTATTTAATACATAATTCACGATTGGCCGTTAGTGTACTTTCTTCCAATGCCCTGTAGGAAGTAAACATGAATACGCTAAAGAGAGGCTCTTCCGGCTATATCGCATCTGTTTGCGGATTATTCACTATCGCAACATCTGCAGTCACTACCGCACAACTTGTGCACACTACGCCCCGGGATCAAAAACACAAAGAGCGGATTTGCGCTTCCCTTGGGGTCATTGCATGTTTAGCACAAAATAAGAGAAGGTTTTTCCGAGATAACATAAAGATCTTCTTCTCCGAAGAAGAAAAAAGGGGCATCATCTCATTCGACGGAGCATCCATTGAAAGGATGCGCATCACCACTGGCAGTTCCCTTACACGCAACGCCCCGTATACCCTGATCGCCATGCTAGACAAACCTACAATTCGCATTCAGGGAGAAACAAATTATGCAGAGAGATGCATAAACCTGCAGGGATACAGCCACAGTTGGGAACATGAGCAAAGTGTAACTGATTGCGCACCGCAAATCACAATATCTTTAACTGGCACAAATAGGCAAGGTGGCTTGGAAGCAAATTTTATGCATTCTGAAGCGAAAAACAGCTTGTCCCTCGATGTAAAATCCAGGAAATACGAAGAATATGTACCCATTCCGGCGGTCAACGGCTCCTATAACTACATCAAAAAAGCACTGAGCATGCGCATTGGAAAACTGTCTTTCTTGCAGATTCTCTTGGAAAAATACTTCTCCGAAGAAAATTTCTCGGCTAACGAGGCAAAGGCCTCCTATCTACTAGACAATTTCAGCAACTTATTGCAAAAAAGCATCTTATCCAGCTTTGATAAAAAACACAAAAAATTGGCCCACAGCGGCGCCGAGACCGGGGTTCTGCAGTGCAGCACGTCATCTCAGGCTGCACTAGGCAGTAGCGCGGTGGAGAGCGCTCTCACCCCACACGGACTTACAGACGACCATTTTGAGTCCTTGAAAGCAGATATACTCGAGCTTCTTCGGGCAAGGGCGTGTGAATATGAAAATCTATATGAGCCCCTAAATCACAAAGCATACAGAGATTCCATATGCCCTAGTATGGAGGATATTATAGCGTGCTATCCAGATAAAACTAACAAATTAACCAATGCCTCCTTGCGCAAAAGCATATCGCTGAACAAAGCCTTGCTACTTAAGATGAAGGCAATCCACGGATACATAGAAGGCTGCAGAAAATATCATAATGGGCAGTTGTCGTATACCCTGGACCACAGCATCCCCCAAAACCCGGCTACAGATGGGTATGCATGCAAAATCATCTGCAATTTTATGAAACAGGAGAACCTCCTAACCAACGAATGGAGCTCCGTGGTAGCCTACGCAAGGCAAAAAGTGGTGCGTAAATACAAGGGATTGTTCTTAAATGACATAGCTGGCATAACAGAAAAGATCTCCGCCACCATTCACAAACTTAGCATCAAGGTCGAGAGATTCAGGTTGGAAGAGGATGAAAGCTTCAACTCGTGGTTTAACACATCTACAACAGCATCCTAAGCACGACGCAGTTTATACAAATGCAAAAGTGGCGGCCTTCCTCCAGTAATGTCCGCCCAACTTTTTCAATTGACTTAAGAAAATTACTGCATAATTACAGCCACTTATAGATAATTTTTAAAACATTATTTCAAAATAGCTAACCCTTTGAAATTGTGGGTAGCGCACATGATACCCCCTACCTTGGAACCCCTCATTACACAATTAACAAAGAATGTTCAATTTCGCCGCACATCACGCGCGCTACCGCTGATTGAGCGCCATGGCGACAGTGCCCATAGCAAACTGGAGGAACGGAAGATGCACTGCCGCAGCTTCAGCAGATTTTCCACACAACCATATTAACAGCGCTGATGCCCCCTGCAATAGCCTATTTCAACCCTATTATTGCTGGAGATACGGACAGACATTATCTAGCCCGGATGACTCCGCCTTCCTCAAGCATTGCGGATACGCACGCGTACAGCTCCCCACCAGGAATGTATTTTTTACTCATCTCATCCAAAACCGTGGTTGAGGCCGAAACAATAAGCACTTTTCCTTCTATACGTTCTTGCATAGAAGGCCATGATGTGCTGTCCGAAGCCATGGCTGAGGCCCAAACGGCAAGCATTTTTCCTTCCGTATGTTCCGGCACATGAGGCCCCAACGTGCTGTCCGACACGGATTCAACAAGCGTGCCTTGCCCAACATTTTCTTCAAGCAACCGGGGTTCGGGAGAGGAAATTACGCCACCACCACACCGAGAAGCAAAATTGCAACCGTTATTTTTACGCGACTGGGCGACAGTATGGCTTTCTGAGGCAATATTGGCTCTATTGTGATACCAGGAGATTATAGACCTACATGCATTAGTGCAGTGCTTTATGGCAAAGCAGACTATCGTACACAGAACGGTCATTCCAGCACAAGTCAAGGCATAGGGCGCGTGGGGATGCCCATGCATCAGGAAAGCGAGTACCAAACCAGTGGACAATGCACCTATCAACACCCCGTGCGCAGTTATATACGATGCATCTTCCTGCCGAGTCAGATCTTGCCACGAGAGACCCATCACCTTTCTATAGTAGCCGGATTCATGAAAGAGCTTCGGCCTGTACAAATTTTTCTGACGAGTAATGGCGAAAGCAACCAACGTACACAGCAACATAACAGCAGCAAAAGCCATTACGTAGAACGAACTAGAGTCCCCATAAATGCAGGCAACGAAAAGTACACTGGTGACCAGGGCACCCATAAAGGCCCCGGTTGCAGAGGCATACATCGTGTTTTGAGTTGACCCAATTAACGTCCTAGTAATACGATTGGGCAAACCTCTGCCTCCCAAAAATCCTGTGAATGCTCCATTGACCACACTTACGCTTGTCTCTATACAAAAGCCCCTACAATTCTATGTAACGCACCAAACGTTACTAGGCTATGTTAGATCAAAAACCTAAGCGTGTCACATGCTGAACGCGCATATACTCCTCCTACCACCGCATTTACTTCCCGAACCAGGAATTGCAAGTGTAGTGCTCGCCGCATACACATCAGGAGCACTGCAATAGAGCAAGAATCACGCCTCTATTGCGAATAGCATCCGACATTTTATCCATCGTTTCAATGGATTATTTCACGTGAGAACACCCAACTTCCACACCCTGCAGCATGCACTCATCTTCACCGAGGACAAGCTCCGTACCAAATATGGACTGGCACTGCTGGTTAGTAACGGCCACTCTACCGCAAATTGCCGGTATTTCCGCATAACACTCGTAGTCATGTAGTACCACGCCTTCGCATATATGTCTCGCAACATCGTCACACAGGTTGGAGACAGCCTTTGAAGTAATCACAGTAAGTGCCTCCGATGTTACAGACGTAAATCCTAACCTTCTGCACATATTAAAAAGCATGGTGGAGGCTTCTTTTGTTATCCCTCCATCATTGCAAGCTGAGTCATATCGCAGTGTGTTGTTCGCACGCGCAGCATCCAGCAAGTCCAGCCCTGTGCTCTCCGTAAATATCTGCGCCATGTATGAATACGCATGACAACCTCTAAGTGCTGGAATATCATGAAACCAAGACATGCAAGTACGCAGGTCAGTATCGTATAATTCCCGAAGCTGCCCCTCTGTTGTATAAGAGCTAGTTAGCAACCCTAGCACTCTGAAACACCTGCTATGGGCGCATTGAGCGTCTTGAAATTTTTCACACAAAATCCCGCCAAGGCCGTAATCTAAGCATGCCGCCACATATTTCTTCGTTTGCGCCACTCCATGGCACAGAAAGTTCTGAAGTTCCCTATGTAGCAACTCACCTCTATCCGCGGTTTTCAGAAAAGACTCTTCTACATCTGACGACAATAACAGCGCATAAATAACGGCAAAATGTCCGAGATTGGCATCATTCTTGGTGTGCGTGTAGTTGGTAAACCTCTGTAGTAGCTTTCCATTCCCAATCAAGTCAAAAAGCGCCTGAAGGATCTTGATCTCCATGCCGCGATCCTGACTGCAGTGTTCGCGCCAGAACTCCAGCACCGCACCAAATTGCGCTCTGTGCTTGACGATATCTTCAAGCATCAATCTCGCGTCAGAACTCAGCAAAGAAAAAACTGCCACATCAACTGATAACACCCCAGGCTTCAGGCCAAGTGGTCTACCAGAAGCGATTAATAAGTTCCGACATATGTGCGTGTAATACGTGAAAAATGCGCTACCGAAGCCGCTTTTCAGGGCAGTTGGACTCGCCATAAAGCGTAGAATGTCCGCACGATCAGTGATGTGCAAGCCCAACCGCAAACTCGGCATCGAGACCCCATCATTGGGAAGATTAATTTCCACGCTATTGGCTCTGCTTACAATTTTCATAAACTGGGAGTAATCACCAAACTGATCCACCACACTTGGCATGGAAAAGCGCACAATCGCTTCATGACTGTCGGATAACGCACCGTTATTGTCGGGCAATTCACTACTCTGTGCAACGTGCCAAAAGTGGCCTCCAGATTGAAAAATCAGCTTCGTATTCTCTTCCGATACATCAGCCTCACACTCATTTGGCTCGAGTTCAAGCCCACTGCGTACTGGCTCTACAACCAGCGATATCTCAGATGATCGACGATTCATTATGGAGTAGATGGCGCAAAACACCCCAAGTGCCCCTAGCACCAAGGCAGACACTACACTAAGGGTAATTCTTATCTCGGTAGAAGTACTGAAATACGCAACACCAAAGTAGTGGGCACTGAAGTACGCCAACACAACAGCCGCATATAACAGCGTGAATGTTATTGTAATCATGAGCGCAAAGCGGAGCTTTTTCTTTCTAGGAATTTCTAGTAATTCACAGCTGTCTCCAAAAATGAACTCGGTCATAGCCACCTCTCAGCCTCTCTTGCTTCCTGTTTTTCACGGCCAAATCAACCCAAACACGACACACATCGATTTTTTAACCGATGAATGTTGCATGACCTGATTTGAAGAGCGGGCATTTTACAAGATTTCAAATTTATTCAATAAAAAATTAATATTTTTTCGAATAATTGAGCAGCAAATGCCCTATGAAAGGCCTTAAGCGGTCACACTCAAAGATGCTAATTTTTTTGAAACACAAATTCCTGACCGTCTTTATTTCCCCCAATTCTCACCTAAAAAGTCCTCATAATTGTGAAAAAGAAGGTCTCTACAAGGGTCACTGCCAAGAAAGTTAGCGGGTCGTCCTGACTGTAAGCAATAGGGAGTTATCCGTACCGCAAGATCAATCCATTGCGTCGTCGTGCCGGCTACAGAAATTTTAACGCGCAGAACCCCCGTCAAAAGTGCTATAGGCCGCCTATGCAGCCAGATTTTTACGCCGAAAAAGGCATCTTCTTTGAAGTCGAGTACTGGAAGTTCAATGGAGTATTGGGAAACAGGACCTTGTATATATCGTGGCACGCGAGCGCGGACTCGGAAAACCCTACTAAAATCAGCTTTAGCTTGCCAGGATAGTGCGCAACGTCTCCCACGGCGTATATCCTGCTGCGGATAGTTCTGCATGTGGCTTGATCAACAGGTATTGAAAAACCCTGGATGCCCAGCGACCAATCTGCTATCGGACCTAGGCTCGCCGATATGCCAAAAAACGGCAAGAGGCAATCCGCATCTATGACAACTTCTTCTTTGGAAGATATATTCCGGACCGTGACGCTTGTGAGCGCACCATCACTACCGGAAAGCTCGGCAAGTTGGTATGGAACCAGTATTTTGATGACCCCATCTTCGGCTAGTTTCTCCATGCTACGCAGGGTATTGGGAGAGCATCGAAAGGCGTGACGCCTGTGGATAACGTGCACAGACTCCGCAATCTGCGCCAGGTTCACCGCCCAATCCGCAGCAGAGTCACCTCCCCCAGCAATTACCACTCTCTTGCCGCGAAAACGGGACACGTCTTTTATGTGATAAAAAACGGACTTTCCTTCATATTCCTCAATTCCACTCAAGGGAGGGCGATTGGGACCGAAACCGCCGGAGCCCGCCGCAACGACAACCGCCCCGCATTTCACCCCCATCTTCTTGCTTGTCATAACAATTAGGTGATCCTCTTCCTCTAGCACCTGCTCCGCAACGCAACCCATAAGGTAGGTGGGATTAAACGGATCGGCCTGCAGCTTCAGATTATCTACCAGGCTCTGAGCCAAGATCGTAGGGTATGCGGGAATATCGTATATCGGCTTTTCTGGGTACAACATGGAGCACTGACCACCAACTTCGTTCAAAACGTCAATTACGCAAGAACTCATCCCCAACATTCCCGCCTGAAATACAGTGAAAAGCCCCACAGGACCCGCACCGATAATCGCAATGTCGCTAGTAGCACATATTTCCACATCATACCCCGCATTCACAGCCTAAAGGGCTAGAAAACCCCCATTGATAGGACTATTGCAACAGCTAAATTCCAGAAATCACCATATCACCAAATCTCAAAGTGGGAGAGCTCACAGACCCGAGGAACAGCAAATCATTTGCCGCACGCACACTAGCAAACATATCCAACATATTGCCTGCCACCGTTATGCCTCGCACTGGGTACGCAATTTTCCCATCTTCAATCATAAACCCAAACGCGCCCTGGCTGTAGTCCCCCGTAGTTAGGTTGACCCCTGAGCCAAAGATATCGGTTATGTATATGCCCTCTTTAATATCGGACATCAGCTCCTCTACAGAAATATCCGTATTTTGCATATAAAAGTTACTGACGGCAGGAGAAACCGAAGCGTTGCTGCGCCGCGCCGCGCTGCCCGTGGTCCGCAGGCCCAACTGCTTCGCGGTGCGCATATCCAACAGCCAGCTTTGCAACACACCATCCTCAACCACACCGTTCTTCCTACTATCAACCCCTTCCCCATCAAACGGCCTCGAAGAAAGCCCACCCGTCATTAATGGATCATCAACTATGTGCACACCATCGTTGAACACCTTAGTGCCGATCTTACCGACAAGAAAGGAGGTCTTATCCGCCACCGCGTTGCCGCATACGGCAGCAGCAAAATTCTTCAAAAAAGAAGATGCTACCCTATTCTCAAACAGGACCGGGACTTTGCAAGTTTTGATCTCACGAGCATCAAGCCGCCTTAAGACTCTGGATGCAGATTCCTTCCCTAGAGCCTCAGGCTTCTCTAGATCACGGAAGCGATTTTTAACAGAAAAGCTGTAATCCACCTCCATCTTGCCATTGCTCGATGCTACAATGGAGACTGAGGTAGAAAATCTGGAGCGTTTGTACGTACCCCTAAACCCGCTTGAGGTGGCGAGCATCATTTGGCTATCTAGCCTAGAAAAGGACGCCCCCTCAGAATTAACTATCCGGCTATCAGACGATAGTGCCACTTCCTCCATTTCCTTAAGCATCTCAGAAATCCGCGAGGTCTCAACCACCGAGTCATCGCGTAGCTGCATCTCATCCCAATCTGAGTTTCGCTCACCACTAATTTCGCTGACAGAGAGGTACGGATCCTCGGGCATCGAAGACGCCATCGCCACTGCAGCACTCACAGAGTCTGACACCTGTTCAAAATCATTAAAGGAAACGCAGGAGCACCGTTTACCATCAACCACAACCCTTATGCCAATCTGGCAATTTTTGGAATGCGCAGTCTCCTCGGGCTTCAATAAACGTTGGGAAACACTCATAGACTCATTAAGGCACAGGATGACTTCTCCCTCCACGCCTTTCGCCTTCATAGCCCCAATCGCCTCGTCAGCTATGTCATAGGTATTCACAAAACACTCCTTATAATTACATTCGTACCCTGTACAGAAACTCGCTGCGCATATTGTGATCATTTTGAAATGCACCCATCATACAGCTAGTTTGCAACTTCAAATCGTCAACAGAGGCCCCGTCTTGACACATAACACACCAGTGTTTGGCCTCCATCAAAACTGCTACCCCAACCGGATTCAACAAATCCTGCAAGAAATGCGCCACCTGGACAGTCAAACGCTCTTGAAGTTGCAATCGACCAGCAAAGATGCTCACAACCTTGACGATCGCGCCAATACCAAGCACCGCGGCCCCAGGTATGTATGCCACATTAATCGTACCAAGAATTGGAACCATGTGATGCTCGCAATTAGAGGAAACCCTAACCCCCTTCAAAACTATCATGTCAGAATATCCGTCGTTGGGAAAAACGGCACTGCGAAAATCGTCAAACTCCGGTCCATAGCCCCGAAAAGTTTTTTTGTACAAATCCAGAACCCGGCGCGGGGTACACAAAAGCTCCTTTCGTTCAGGGGAATCTCCGATCCACCGCATCAAAACCCTAACGGCATCCTCGGCATCTTCATCCGAGGGCTTATCCACTCCGTCTTCATTCATAACAAGCTAGCCTAAAGCCTCACACCCACCAACAACTTCAATCAGATCGGTAGTGATTGCGGCCTGTCTCGAACGATTATACTCCAGCAATAGCCTGTTCAGCATACTTTTCGTATTTGAATTAGCAGACTCCATAGCAATCATACGGCAACAGTGCTCACACGCCAGACTCTCGCGCAGAGATAAATACAGCCCCCCCAGGAAGCGACTCATGCATAATTTAGCACTCACAGACGAGAATTCGGGCTCGTAGCCACACATAACCCCATCATCGCTGGCATCACATACGACACTGCAATTGTTGAGAGCCTCCGGATCTTTCACCACCAACAGGTCCTCCGCTACAGGCTCCTGCCTAGACGCACTATAGAATTTAGTATAAAGGGCAACAACCTTGCTGAAGCGGGCAAAATCCGCACCTAGACCATACAAAAAGCACTTGAAGTCAAAAATATCACGCCCCTTAGGCTGAGGAAAGACACCAAAAACCTCACCTAAAGCCTGAATGCCCTCATCACCGATTATCTCGCGAGCCTTTTTACCTATGAACAGGAAGTGCAGCTTCTCCCCTGACGCGCGCACCTCCTCAGAAGTGGCATACGTGCGCAGAAATTTCGCAATTGCGTAATTGAAGCCTCCGCAAAGCCCTCTATCAGACGAGAACACGAGCACAAGCGTCCCTTTGGGGCACTTCCCTGGACTCACAAGGCACCTATGTGCCTCCGCCTCCCTCTGCACCAGGTCACGATACTCTCTGGCACAAAGCAAGCCCTCCCTCGCAGCACGAAGCTTGGAAGCCGAGATCATCTGCATCACCCTGGTGGTCTTTTGTATGGACCTGACACTTCTTATCCTCAGAGAAAGAGCCTTTAGGCTGACCATAAGTACACCCCGACCATCACACCGAGAGTATATTGCCTTTTAGTGTTTATACAAGCTCTAAAAGCAATTTCGAAAGCGCAAGTACACAAACTCAATTGTGATGTGCAGGCACACTGAATTCTACACCGCCAAACTGCATATCTAACTACTCAACGGCGCCCAGTACATTCTCAGAGAGAAGTTTGAGCTTGACATCCATGTTAGTTGGAAGATACTGGTCCGTGTTCCTTGTTTGCTCCTGATGTCCAGCACCGTTGGTAGCCACATTAAGCCGATGACCATAAATTTTGGTCCCCAGCACCCTGCTGCCCATGGTGTTATGCGCCTTGTTTTGGAGATGAGCGGTGAAGTCATTGAGAGGATAGACCCGCATATAGGCCTCTTGCACAGAGGCACTGAAAAGCTGATAGAGTACAAAACTTACATACAGGCGCTGCCGTATTTCGATCGTTTGGACTACGTCTCCCCGATGTCTCAGGAGCATGCATACTCTTTGTGCGTAGAGAGCCTTCTGAAGTGCAAAGTGCCGCCTAGGGCGCAGTATATACGAGTGATCTTCTGTGAGCTCACTAGGGTGCTAAATCACCTGCTGAATGTTGCTAGTCAGGCGCTGGATACCGGAGCCATGACCCCGTTGTTGTGGATGTTTGAGGAGCGAGAGAAGCTACTATCCTTTTATGAACGGGCCTCGGGGGCGCGATTTCATGCTGCATATATCAGGCCTGGTGGTGTCGCGGCTGATGTGCCGGATGGTCTCCTAGAGGACATACGCGAGTTCACTGAGACCTTTCCTAAGCTTTTGAATGACGTTGAAGATTTGCTCACCGAAAATAGCATATGGAAGCAGCGCAACATGGGGATAGGCGTAGTGTCGAAGGCTCAAGCGCTGGATTGGGGCTTTTCCGGACCGATGTTAAGGGCCTGTGGCATACCCTGGGACCTGAGGAAGAGCCAACCTTATGAAATATATGGAATTTTGGATTTCGACATACCCGTAGGCAGCAATGGCGACTGCTACGATCGTTATTTGGTACGCATGGCGGAGATGAGGGAGTCTCTCTCGATAATCAGGCAGTGCCTGGATGGTATTCCGGATGGACCAGTCAAGACTGACGATAGAAAAATTTCGCCACCCAAGCGAGAGGAGCTAAAATACTCCATGGAAGCGCTGATTCACCACTTTAAGCTATTTTCTGAGGGATATAAAGTTCCGGAAGGTGAGGCGTATACTGCGGTAGAGGCACCCAAGGGTGAGTTCGGGGTTTACATAGTATCTGACGGGACAAACAGGCCTTATCGGTGTAGGATAAGGGCGCCGGGTTTTGCTCACTTGCAGGCTATAGACGCGATGGCTAGAGGGCATATGTTGGCCGATCTGACTACGATTATAGGGTCCTTAGACATCGTGTTCGGGGAAATAGATAGGTAGGTGTATGAGCCAGAAGACGGAGGAATTCAAATTTACAGATAGCAACTTGGAGGAGGCACGTAGGTGCATCGCCTACTATCCGGAGGATAGGAAGTCCAGCGCAGTTATGCCTCTCCTACACATAGTGCAGGACCAAGCCGGAGGATTCATACCGAGCTCTGCTATAGGCTATGTGGCAGATCTCTTGGGCATGCGTCAGGTGCACGTGCGTGAGGTTGTGGAGTTTTATTCGATGTTCAATACCTCTCCAGTGGGGAAATATTTAGTGCAGGTCTGTAGGACCACTCCATGTTGGCTGCGCGGTGGAGGAAATGTGCTCAACGCGTGCAAGAAGGCCCTCAAAATTAATGTGGGTGAGAGCACCAAGGATTCTCTCTTTACCCTCAGGGAGGTTGAATGCTTGGGCGCCTGCACACACGCCCCAGTGGTACAGATCAACAATGATTACTTTGAAGACCTAGACTCTGAAAAGATCGTAGAGATTCTGCAAAAACTGAAGAAAAATGAAGGCTAGATCGGTAGTTCTAGACACTGAAACCACTGGCCTTGATGCTTCCAGCGGCGACAGGATACTGGAAATTGGGTGCGTAGAGCTGGTGAATTTTGTGGTGACAGGCCGGGTCTTCCATAAGTATATCAATCCGGAGCGCGACATCCCCGCAGCAGCAACAAGAATCCACGGCATCACCGCTGACATGGTGAAAGATCAGCCGAAGTTTGCTGAAGTTGCAGACGAGTTTCTGGATTTTATTCAGGACAGCACGCTCATAATACACAATGCCGGATTCGACATGAGATTCATCGAAGCGGAGATGGAAAAAGTCGGTAAGGCAAACGTGGTGAACAACCCCATCGTAGATACGCTCGAGGCGGCGCGTAAGAAGTTCCCTGGCACGCCTGTGAGCTTGGATGCCCTGTGTAAGAGGTTTAATATTGCCATCGGTGACCGTAAGTTCCATGGTGCGCTGAAGGATGCTAATCTGCTGGCACGGGTCTATGTGGAGTTGTGTGGCGGTGTACAGAGGTCCTTGGGCTTCGCTATGGAAGAGAAGGAGTCTGCCCCTGTTGTGAAAAGGCGCGATAGTAGCGCACCGAGGAAGGTTCGTGTATTCACCATAAGTGACCAAGAGCGCTTATTGCACATGGAATCCATCAGTAAAATGAAAGACCCTTTATGGAATATTTACCTCAAAAATGACCCGTCTGAAGCCGTATCCTGAGTGGCATAATGGCTCTCCGATAGGCAGTTGGGTGTACCTCCCCTTGTATCTAACATCGTAAAACGGCGCTGCTGAACAGGCCCACAGCCTCGGCTACGTGCTCCTCTACAATGCCCTCTTGCTTGGCCAGATCAGCTATCGTCCTGGCCACTTTCAGAATCTTTGACGCATCCCTGTTTGACAGGCCACCAACATCGAGAACCCGTGTTAACAGCCGTTGCGCCGAAGCACTCATGTTGCACACTATGAACTTTTCAACCTCATCTGCAGCAAGCAATGCGTTGTTCTTCCGCACGCTCCCGTACCTGTTACACTGAAGAGCCCTGGCCTCGGTCACCCGCTGCTTTATCGATGCAGAGCTTTCCGGAGCATTTCCAATCCTTTGGGAGAACGCACTTACACTTTCCACTTGAATTTTGATGTCTATCCTACTCATAATCGGCCCAGAAACCCTGCCTAGATATTCTGCGGCACATCTGGGCGCCTTGGCACATTTCTTATGCGCATCATTCAGATGTCCACACCTGCAAGGATTCATGGCCGCCACAAGTTGAAAGTTCGCCGGGTATGTCACATGAGCGTTAGCCCTCGATATTACGACCTGTCTATCCTCCATGGGCTGCCTTAGGGATTCTAAAACAGACTTTGAAAATTCCGGAAGTTCATCCAAAAACAACACTCCGTGGTGAGCGAGAGTTATTTCTCCCGGTAGTGCCCGCCTCCCGCCACCGACCATCGCGGCGAGCGAGGCAGAACTGTGAGGTTCGCGAAACGGCCTAGATGTCATCAAATGACGCATGCCTTTCTGCGTGATACTAGAAATGACATTGGTATCAATAATCTCCTCCGTATTCAGGTCTGGCAATATCCCTATTAATCGCTTGGCCATCATTGATTTCCCGGAACCGGGAGGACCAATCATCAGCAAATTGTGTCCCCCTGCAGCAGCGATTTCAAGCGCGCGTTTTGCGACAACGTGTCCGCGTACATCTCGCATATCAGCCATCCCGGGGGCAGGCCCCGCAGGCCCCTGGTACAACGAATTCGTACTAACTGACACTGTGAGCGTACATTTAATTCCGTTGAGATAATCAATCAGCGGTGACAGGTGCTTTGGACTCAGTACGGGTACACCACAGATGAGCCCTGATTCCACAAAATTATCGTAGGGACATATCACACCCCTTCCCTGATTTTTTGCCCGCACCACAGCTGCCAAGACCCCTGATACTGCAGTTATGCTGCCATCTAGAGCCAGTTCACCCAGCGCGATATAAGAGGCAATGCCTTCCGGCCTGTGTATTATTCCCATTGCAGTCAGGATACCAATGGCTATGGGCAGGTCATAGTGGCTGCCTTCCTTACACAAATCTGCAGGAGATAAATTAACGGTAATCCTCTTTGGAGGAAGCGATGCCCTTATAGACGAAAGTGCTGCCCTTATTCTGTCTCGGGATTCTGCCACAACTTTATCTGGCATCCCCACAATATTAAAAGCCGGAATCCCGTTGGCTACGTGCACCTGGACCACTACATCCACAGTACACACCCCAACGAACGCTACCGTGTGTATCTCAGCAAACACCGAATCAGTACAGAAGGAAAGTCGTGATTTTAACAAGAACGCATGAAGTTGCCAGAAAAATATTTAAAATATTAATTATTTTGCGCATACGTCCTAGCTCTTCAGTAACGACGGTGGTGCTTTTTCGCGCTCATCGCACGTTATCATCACATACGGTGGTTATAGCCAACGTTTTTTTGACCTATATAGCGGTATCATAACAACCTACACTTGATACTACCTGAGCAGACCACTCGCGTAGATTGCTTTCATAAATATGAAAATATTTTGACTTTTTCTTGCTAAGTTAATGTACTGTCAAAAGTTGTTAGTAGCTTATGCATACGAAAAAGTGCCTAATTTACCGCCAGCTGTTTTCCCATTATCATCGAGAAGCGTTATGGAATCTAGGATATCAAAATACGTGCAGTCCTTCTGCTGCACTGCTTTTGCGGCAACAATACTGTCTTCAAGCACATACGCAACATCTGTGGACAACAAGAACGAGTCTGAATCATCAGCAGATTTGGGTTTTCGCCTGGGTGTGTACCAAGAAGTCCCTGTCCTCAAATGGCAGCAATCTCAGAAGGCCGAACTAGCCAAATTTGCAGAATCGTCGAAAGCAGCTGAGGCAGTGGTGTCGGCTTTGCAATCTACGCATGCACACTCCGATAAGAGCTATACTGCGCTCGCCGGGGTCAGGTATCTTGTCACTACACAAAAATTGGGAAGCTTCTCCGCAGAGCTGGGATATGCCTACCGGTCAGCGCGGCTTACATATAACCTCTCTGACATCAAACAAAAAATGAAAAGTTCTTCTTCTCCGTACGCGGAAGCCCGTTGGGGGACCAGCCGCGGCCTCTTGCTGGTCAGAGATCTGGAATTTAGCGTGGGCACAAACATCGGTGGGGAGAAGATCGAGGACGGGTCACTACCAATCCGGATCATGGGCGGACTCAGGTATAAAGTAGCCGGAATTGCCAGCATATACGCCGGCATGCAGTACATCACACACTTCAAGGCTACCTCACCGCTGGAGTCGATAAAGAATAAGAACGCATGGTCTTCTAAATATGTGCTGGGAATAGAATTCTCCATGTAACCCCGATGACCGCGGCGTCAGCGACAGTCATGGATTGATCAAGGCCTTTTGCGATTTTGGAGGTTAACCACCTTCAGTACTTTAATTAAGCCTTTGGCGCCGCTCAGAAAACCCTCTGCTGCGGGGTAGTTCTCTGGTGCTGCGGCAGATTTTTCCGCAAGAGTGGGTCATGTCTTCCCGTAACCAGTGTATTGATAGGTAAAGTGACCGGCAACATTACAATCCAAGTGAAAGACTTCGAATTTTGGAAAAATTTCTCGGCGCACTGACGCACTCCGATCACGCGCACTAGCTCCGTTAGCGGCACTATACTTGACTAAAAAGCGATTTTATGTTACAAATTTCAGCGTGTGCGTCCTTGCACACCAACCTACTGTGGCGGGAGCCAATACCCCGTAGGTAGGTGTTATCTTGCGAGTTAGCTCGAAAATTTAGCTCAACAAAATTATGAAGGAAAAGATCAAGCGCATTTCGGAGCGCATAGTCGCTTCCGGAGTGGACTTACGTGTGGTTAATGAAGCCGTCGTAAGGGCTGCTATGTTCGCATTACTTCGAGGGAGAACACATCAGTACAAACTCGAGGTACGTACCACATCTGAAGGCCTCAAATATTCGTACGATGTCAGTACGATGGGAACTACCGTAGATTGCGATCGGCTGCGCACGTGGTGTGCGCGTGATGTTGTGTCTGAGAATGTACGTACGAGCAAGGGGTTTGAATCACTGTGCAGGTACGTGTTTTCCATCATCGCGTTTATGCCAACCTACGCGGAAGATCTGCTCGCATCCATGAGTGCACGTTCAGGAAATAGCTCTCCAATTACTCAAACAATCGTCGAGCTCCACAGTGCCCTGCAAGGGCAAAAGAAGAAGTACAATAACCAAAATTGGGACAGGGCATACAAGGTTTTCCGCAGTGCTTTCCTTAAGGCTGCCGACGCATCGTCGGATGCGGCGTTGGACGACTGCGCGCACAAGGTCTTCTCTAGCAAAGCTTGCAACGAAATCTCTGAGCAGCTAAAAATCCTCCTCTACATACTCCAAGAGGAGTCCGTAATCGACAATCCGGCCAAGGTAGTGGAGCTGCTGAGTTTCCTATCAAACTTCGACCCTGAAATCGGGAAGTACCACAAGTTACACAAGAGGTCATCCTCACACTTTAGCGACGACAAGTTTTCGCTAGAGGTGGATATAGAGGGGGTACGCCAAGCTGCGCCGAGATGGATACCGTGGCATCAACGCATGGATCTTGCAGTCGACAGGCGCATGAACCAGTGTGCAGTGGTAGGCATAGGGGCGTTGGTAGCGTTCTCTATGCTATTTGACATGCATGTAGAAATAAAGCCAGGCAATGTCGAGGCAGTCCTCTTGGACGACAAGAGAGTAGCATACTCCTTCACGCGTGATTTCTCTTTCCCTCTTTTAAAGCAAGCAAGATTTGGAAACATTTCGAACGGGATTCTAGAGAGTGCAGCTGGTCGGGAGCTCGTAGATCTTATGATACAGAATCACCATGCGAGAGATTGTCAGAGATTTAAGGTCTGCTATGGTGACGTCGCTTCAGCAATAAAGAATTTCCATAAGTTCATGCAAAACGACAAGATGCGCGAAAGTATAGCGTCTTCCATCATCAAGACCCTGGACCCCGACAAGAACCCAAATGTCAGAAAGAGCACCGAAATATACAACTCTGTTATGGAGGTGGTCTCCCATATCGACGCGCGCGTGCGATTCTTGAAGGATTTCGTCGATAGCCCAGAGTACGGTTACCTGGAAGATTTTCTCTTCCAGTCGAAGTGTTCAGACAATCATGAGCATTTCCGTAGCTTCTTGAATAAGAGGAAGATGGCCATTGGCCGCCGCCCTGCAACAGCGTCATCTACTGCCGCCTCGGATAGGCTCGCGCCGCCACAGAAGCCTCACTCTCGTCTATTGATCAGCGGAGTTGTGCTGACTCTGATCTCGCTGCTTTCGTTTGCGGTCGGCATATGGGCGATTTGTCACTATGCCCTTTTTGCACCTTCGTCAATCGGGTTCCTCGTGGGCGGGTGCATAGCCGTCGTATTCGGAATGGGGATGGCAAAGGCAGCAATTGTTTCTCTACAAAAGCAGTACAACTTACCATCTGTGGGTGAGCAAGCTGAGATGCATGATCCTTGCGACGACGAACGCGCTCTGGAAGAGGATAAGCGGCACAAGTCGGAACGTGGTCCGAAGAAGCAGCAATGTGGCGGACACTTAATACCGATCACTGTTGAGCATGGTACGAGGACCAACTCTATAAACGCGGCATCTTAGCCCACTCATCTGACCCAGCTGTAGCGGAGAGTGTTTTCGCGGCCAAATTTTTTACTGCAGTGCGAGCGCAGTGTGGGGACCTACCATCCTTCGCCATAAAAGGCCCCCCTATCTTAGAGAAAAAGCCCCCTGCATCATTGATACACGTACAAGCATAAACCAGCGACGTCCCCCGAAAGAAGACATACACCACTCCTCCTATACCACGGCACAGCAAGAAAAAGGGCTACAAGACAGTAAGGAAAAGGCAGCCCCAACCGCCATCCGCAAGTTCCCTTTGGGGAAGATTGCTCTGCTAAAAAATCAGCCAGTCCCACGAGTGATTATCGGCCACCGACATTACGCTCCCTTTCTACACGAACACAATCTGTAGGGGAGTATAGGGAGAGCACCCACAAGACACCACGGTCGCTACAGAAAACCGAGGATGGCCAGCAGCCTCAGGTACCCCCCGCAAGAAAAAAGAGGATGCGAACCACAGACCGAAACAGCTAACTGACGTGGGGCTTCACCCCACTATCTAATTTCCTCTCTTCGTGCACCTGGGCACCACTACCCGTCCCGCACAACTATACTAACACAATTCGCAGCACCCTACTCGTCGCTTCCGCCACAGACCTTGCGCATCTTCTCGTATGACTTCTTGAAACCACGCAGGGAGTAGACGCTCTCAACCTTACTGCCGTCCTCAGCATACCCAACAGCTGACATGTTCAGCCCTTCCTTGAAAGCATCAACCAGCGCAGAGTCTATGTCCGCATTTTCGGCCCATGCCACCTGATCATCAATTATCGCAATGGGATAAGATCTCTTCTTATCCACAGTCAGAACCACGGGCTTACTCCCATATCTGACACCAAAGGTCACGCTAATTTCATCGAAAACATCACTAACTCTGGTCACCATGATGGCCTCATTGCCACTGTTCTCGCTATCCCCATGCTTAGTGGGAAACGACAACAGGTAACAGAACCTCTGTCCTTCTTGTACCGCGGTGTATACGCTCCAATCCCTATTCTTCTCAACCAAATACACATTACCCACACCAGCAAGCAACGCGTTAGCAGACCACCCGAAAACGGGAACGCACCAAAGCATACAGACAAAAATTAACAACCTCATGTCAACACCCCATGCTCACCTTATTAGCCTCGACAAAAGCCTTAACTTTACCAAGCGCCTGCAACTCTATTTGCCGAATCCTCTCCTTAGAAACGCCATAGTCCCTGCTCAGCTTCTCTAAAGTATCAGGACGCTCCTGCATACGCCTCCTCGTGAAGACGTCACGATGCCTCTCATCCAAAATGGAGAGAGCTTTGTCAATCATAGCCCTTCTAACAGTGACTTCCTCATCGACCAGATACATCACCTCCTGATTCGGCCCTGTACAGGGTATGAAATCCTGCAATTCGGTATCGCTCTCACTGTGCACTTGCTCATTAAGAGACACGCTCCTGTTCGCAAAAAACCTATCCATCTGCTCGACCTCTTCCTCCGAGGCAGAACACTCCTCAGCAATGGCCTTTATATCCTTCTTGGTAACAACTGACGACTCATGCCCAAGGAGCCTCTTCTTTATCTTCCTAAGGCTAAAAAACAGCTTCTTCTGCGCTTGAGTGGTACCAACACGTACACAGGACCAAGACCGAAGTATATAATCCTTAATAGACGCCTTAATCCACCACACAGCATAGGTAGCAAGCCTAAATCCCAACTCCGGGTTGAACCTCTTTACGGCTTGCATGAGACCTATATTCCCCTCCATTATGAGCTCCATCAGAGGAAGCCCGTAATTCTTGAATCCCATGGCAACCCTTACCACCAATCTCAGATGGCTAGTGACTAACTTGTGTGCGTCAGCTACCGACTGATCCCTGTACCAATTCCTGGCCAAGCGTTTCTCCTCTTCCTCCGAAAGAACGGGAAAGGCGCGCACCTGGCACATATACGCAATCAGGTCATCGGACCCCCCCATGGAAAACACCGACGCAGTAAGCATACTTAAAGCACCTCCCATCTCAGCAACCACTCGTTAGCAACGTAAGTGTTACGTAGGTGGAGTATAGTAAATTTTCAAGACCTTTGCTAGTACAATACTCACGCGTGTGCGTTGTATTAGAATTGAAACCAAATAAAGAGGAGGTGGCACCTCCGCAATTCAGAGTTGTCGGAAGTGGTTTGTGTGTGCGGCATTGCAGTATCTACCCGCTAAAATGCCCTTATGAACACCATGAACAAGAGGACTCTTCCGTTTATAGCATGCGTCCCGCATTGAAACCGATGCAAGTCTCATAGACAAACCAAAGTCAGCAAGCAAAGGCGGCCAGTGAAAACTACCGAGATGAAGCTGCAATAGGAAGCAGCCACCTTATGTATAATGTAATTCAAAATAGACAAACGAACACATTGGCTATGGCAGCGTAATAGCAATACCTTTTATAAATCCAGAGCACAACATCTTGTTGCCATCCTCTACGCTGCACTTTCTCATTTTGCCTACTGCAGGCACTTTGTGAAATCCATGTCTCTATAGACGACTAAAACCTTAGAATGTATGGCAGGGCACTGGCTTAGCCGGCAGCACAACCTGCCACCCAGTGATTGAGCATATTAGCTCTCTACGTCGCAGTTTCTCCTTTAATCAAACCACAGCCTATCAGTGCAACAGGGTTCGTAATTGCATTCCAGAGTCACACTAGAAAGTCACAAATTAGTAAAGTTAAAATATTCACTTATTTCACAGTATGATGTAATAAAGTATGATGTGGTGTGAAGGGACGGTTAACGTCTGCAAATGCGGTGTGATTGCTACCGTTCTCGATCATGGTTAATATTGCAGTAAACTGTTAGCATGTAATGTCTGCATTATGTAAACGCAAGGAGAAAAACGACGGATGGTGGACAGCGCACTTGACCGTATCTGTAGAAGTCTATCCGACGCCATAGGCAAAAATAATGGCAACCGAATCGACGAAGTTCTAAGTAATCTGTCAACACGGGATAGGGCCGCAGTTATGTGCCGGCCGGTCTTCCCAGAGGGTATGACAATATTGCAACATGCACTCTTGGTTGGTCGTAAAAAACCGAGCGTAGAAGCGTTTTCCACAATCTTAAAACACTGTACTGCAGCCATTGTGAATGTTCCAGAAAGTCACCACGGAGATAGGGCGCAGTTTTTGTCGCTCGAAGCCGGAGATGAGTATCTCAAAGCATTAATGAACATGGAGGGAGTCAGCTGGGGTGTAACTGATGTTTACAGCAACACACCTCTAGCGCGCGTACTGCAAGATCCTGCAATTAAGCTCAGCAGAAATTCCTTAGTGGACCTATCCAAGAAGTACCCGGTGGCTGTATGGCAGGTCAATAAAGTGGGAGAGAACATCCTGCATGCAGCCTGTAGGTCTGATGATGCAGAAAAAGTCCTGTTCGCCCTGGATGCCCCGAAGATAATTCGGGATGGTGCTGATGCGTCAGATGTCATATTTCTACTTACCGGTAGAAATCATAGGGGCGACACCCCGATGCATTCGATGTGCCAGGCAAAAAATCCAAGGATACTTCAAACATTAGCCACTTGCGTCGAGACTATAGACAATCATACAACCAACCTGTTGCTAGAAAAAAACCGAGAAGGCAGGTCCGTGATATATAAGGCACTAGAGGCGCAAAATCCTATGGTTGCCGAAATGTGCAAAGGCAATCCCCAGTATCAGGCGGAGTTGGCCATGTCGGCCTTGGAGCTGAATGACCAATCCATACTCCCAGCCCTATTAGAAAGGCGTGAGCGCTCTCCGGAAGAGAGGAACACGGTCAGGAATTGCATGCGGGCATTTATGAATGAGCCCGAACGCTTAATCGACTGTCTAAATAGCGCAGCCCAGGACAACAATTTAACTCGGGAAAAAAATGCCTGGTTCATAGAAGCAAGTACGGATTTTCTTGAAACCGTAAAGGACAGAGCGATGTTTGTAGCTTGCGCTGCGGCATCTGGAAATCGGGAACTCGTAAATGCAGCAATAGCAGCACACATAAACAGGAAAGTGCCTACTACGGCGACAGACAAGTTGCCAGAAAAATTCATGAGTTCCCTACGCGATAATAAGCGCCTGCAGGATCCTAGAATATTTAAAGGTCTTGCGCAGATGTTCCCGAATTCCGAACTCCTCAGCGATCCTGGTGTCATCTCGGAGCTGCTTGCTGCAAATCCGGAGCCAGAAGCCATAATTGGCATTGTGTCGGGCACTGAAGGAGAAACGCGGGCCAGGATACTCAAAGCTATATCTGAACGAGATAGTCAGGGCGTCTCTCCGATGAGCAGAGTGATCCATTCGTGTCACGAAGACAGGATCAGGGATTTCTTGGAGCACACCCTAGCGCAAAGCTCTGAAGAAGGTAAACGGGCGCTGAAGATGGAGATGTCTCGCTCTGCCATAGAGCTCTCGCGTACCGGCCAGACAGGTAAGATTGGGGCGGTACTCAAGGTGCATGGAGACGCTGTGTACTCTGAGGATCGCACGTCGGGCAAAAGCATCTTGGAGGTGGCGTCAGATGCGGGGCAAGTGGACACAGTACGATTCTTAATCGGAGAACATCGGAAGATTGTCCAAAAAGCCGAAAAGGATGCTAGTGAGACACATTTGCAGAATGCCATAAACAGCATAGTGCAGGTTGCTAAAGTTGATCCCGCAGTCGCTGGAGGCATGCTTCATGACGTTCACAGGAGCGGTGCAGAGATTACACTACCTGATCTACAAAGAATACTGAACAACGCTGTAGAAACACCCAGTGAGGATAAACTGGAGCAGGTTATAGATGACATAATACCGGAAATCGTTGAGAAAATTAATCGAAAGAGATTAGCACAAGAAACTGGGAAGAGTGTGGCCAGGCAGTATTTGTCTGGGGATAGCACACCCCCCAGTACGCAGCGGGACAGTTCGAGGGATGCTCGGACTCGAGAGCACGCGAGCAAGCCTGCTTTAGGGGATTACGGCTTCCTACACCAATACGTCGACGGTATCAACGGGACAGTGGCCGATACCTATGAGTTTAAGAAAAAGGTCCTGAAGAAAAACTTTGAGAATGTTGATGACTTCAGAAACACATCTCATGGTGACGGCAAGGGACATAGCATATTCACGCTGGTCGCGTCGATAGGTGTTCCTTCCCAGATGGACGCATTGATATCAAGCTTCGAGACTGCAAAGCGCAACAGTCTGGCATTTAGCACCAATTTGAGCAGTTTTTCCTCTCTTGGTTCTCCTTTGCAGTGCGCAATAATCAGTAACAACGATGCCATGGTCCATCACATGTTCAAAAAGATGGATCAGAAGGAGCTTCACACCCAGTACGGGGAAAGGCAAGACAATTTGCTGCACACATTAGTGAGGCATGGGAAGCTGGATACTCTTACCCTTCTGCACAATTTGTACAGCGGAGGACGGGCTTCGGCCAATGTGGTGCAAGCGCTCGAAAAGAAAGACGCAGACGGCAAAACCCCAATAGACCTCGCTTTGTCCAAAGACGCGGGTTCATATAGCGCGTTATGCTCTTTTATAGAGGGCACGGTAGATGAAAAGGGTATGGAGCGCCTATTGGGAAGTAGCTCCTTGACTGAGCAGGCAATACAGCACCGTGATCCTTATTTGCTGCAGTGGATCTTCCGCATGGCAAATCAGTTTAACGCACAACAGGAAGACAAAGGTAGCACCAAGAGAGTTTCTGTACTTGGAAACCCAGCGTACATGAGCGAGCTAGTTGTCAAGGCTTGCCAGAACACCAATCCCGGGGTACATAGGGCGCTTTTGAACAAGATACGGGAAGAATGCCCGGAAGGATCTTTCCCGATTATGGCTTGGGAACTATTGGAACACCTAGCAGAGAAAAATGTGTACAACGCGGAGCTGTTCGATAGCCTTGCGGTGGAAGCTCAAGAAGCTTTAAGTAATCCGGACAGCGAGCGGTCTTTCGTGGAAAAGGCGGCGTTGCATGATAACCCAGATCTCATCAGACATATTCCAGTAGATGAGGTTTTGAAGTATCTGGATCCAACAAGACTTTTGGAAGAGGGAAAGGATAATCTACTCGGGTTTTTCTTGAAGAATGCCAAGGGCGATACCGTTCGCAAGCTGGGCAACACCTTCGTCGACAAGATGATAAAAAGCCCTAATATGCCAAAGACTTGGGAGGCATACCTCAACAAAGAGTATCCCACCCCTTCTGTGTTAGAACTCGCAATCCTCTCAAACAATCTGCAACTGGTGGAGTCTCTGCTGACAAAAGCCCCTGAGCTCATAATGCAAGTTCTCGGCGAAGACCCGGATACAGACCTGCCCTACGCTGTCGCGGCAAAGCATCATCCGGAAAATAGACTACTGCTGCAGTTACTTGCGCGCCAAACTGTAGATTTCCTCCTAGAACGAGAGGAGGCTAGAAGCGGCGAGGGATCGCACGAGGCGGAGCAGGAACCCGAGCTAAGCCCCGCATCTGCACAGACCATCAGAGGCATGCTCTTGAGGCATAATTTGGACCTCAGTACAGCGGAAGATGATGCGCTGGAAAGGTGCTGCACAAGAGCCAGGGCAGGCACTGCGTTGTTTGAGCGCGCTGGAAGCGAGAACGCCCTCCGGATAGCGTTGGAGTCCGGAAACCAGGCAGCCGCGGAAAAATTGCTCGAGGAGCATGCTAGAAATCCAGGCAACACATCAGCGGAGAGTATCAAGAACATAATCAATCAACAGGTAAATGGGCGCTCAATCTTGCATTTGGCTGCGCTAAATGGAAACCACAAAATACTAACACGCCTTATGGAACTTGGTGGTGACCACACACTCACCGGGAACAAGGGGGAAAATATTGCGCATTTGTGCACACAGAGTGGGATGAAAGCGGAAGACGGCAGTTACGTCTTTGAATCGCTGATCAGGACGCAGGAATCCAGAGCTGGACTGAGCAATAATGGAATTCTTGAGCGCGTAGCCGCGTGTCCCGACTACAAACGCACCGTAGAGATGCTGGAGCTTATACAAAAAAACCCAGAGCTCGATGGTAAACTTGGTAAGCTCTCTGGTAAAAAACAACAAGAGTATCTGCGCAGCGTACTAACACAGGCCAGCTTAAATAGAAAAGACACTGCAATCGATGATTTTCTGGCCAGCAGCCTCACAACTACCAAGAAAAAGGCGGCAGATCCGATGGTTGAACTACTACAAAATTCAACCACCTCACTCAATGGGGAGCAATTAGCAAATCTGTTAACTAAGGAATCTAAGAGATTTTTCACTGAGGTTTACCCAATCGAACTAGCCAGAGCGGTTGTTGGTGCCTCTCGTAGCGCACTTATTGCCCACCAGAAGACCCTGTTCGATATCATCAATTCGAGGGCGATATCTGGGCCGGATTTTGATAAGATGCGCCAGGTACCCATAGATGCCTTTTCCGCCGTCAATTGGCGTATTAGGGCCTCCCCATTGGAATACGCAATTGCCACAAAGAATCTTGAGTTTATCAAGTACGCACTGGAGCACAGAGGTTCCGAGATTAGGCCGAATATTTGCAACGCGGATGGTGCAAACCTGCCAGCGCAGCTGTCTGAGCTCATGGTCGAGGACCCTGCGGCTATGGGCGATCCGCATTTTAGAAAGCTCTATTGCGACTTTTTAGAGAACAGCAAATGCATCACGAAGACAGCTGGAGCCCCTGTCCGGGCGATCCTTGGGCGGAATCCTGAGACGCCCAGAGAGTTGCTGGATCTTGTAGATCGTATTGCAGCCGAGGAACACGAGTGTAGTGAACGTCTGTCGAATATAGAGGCGGAGTTCAACCGCTCTTATGAACCAAGAGCTGTAAAAGCCCTCAGTAGGTTTGTGAGGGATAATGGAGCATTTGCACGAAATTCAGCAAATCCATTCCGCACTTTGTTCTCGTCCGCCATGGAAAGCGCGGTCAGTACGCGCAGTGGGCTCAGTGATACCCACAAATCCTACATAAGAGATCTGATTAAAGACAAAGACACCCGCAGCTTGCTCACCAATGTGGACTCAAAGGGAAACAATGCGCTGCAGAGCCTGTTTGATGAACTGTCCGCTACAAAGGTGGGCATAGGGCAAGATAAGGCAAATGTAGTGCAGGAGTTATGCTCTGAAGTGCTGGAGCATCTGGGTAAAGAGGATCCTGGAATGTTGGAGGACGTATTCCTGAGGCATAGGAATGCTCGCGGGGAGAATTGTCTTGAGACCCTGGCGTCGGTCAATCCGTCATACAACGCGTTCAGAGCGATAGAGAGGAAGTTGGGATCCAAAAAAATTGCTGAGCTCTGTGACTTAAATACAGCGTTGGTAAGAGCGGCCAACCAAAGCGCCCTACAGCGCCATATTTACGAAAATTACGCTGTATTCCCAGTGGGCGGATGCGATGTAGAGCGGAATGTTCGTGTGCACAATGCAGCCATCTCCGGAGAGTATGATGCTTTCATTGCTGCAATGAAAACCGGTGGAAACATAAATCTGCTGGATCAAGATGGAAATACCCCGCTGCATAGCTTGCTCATCCACATGATGCAAAATAGGGGAAATATCAAGCAGGGACACCTGAAAATCCTGGAGACACTGGTCTCACATGGGGCGGCTTTACACCATGAAAATAAAGCCGGGTTCTCTGTGTGCGATATAGCAAAACCCCTGGTAGGATCGCTCTTTGGCAAACATGAAAGCTGCCTTCAACTTATCGCAGAGCACAGGCGCGAGTACCACAAGCTGAGGAAAAAAGCCCAGGAAGACGTAGATAAGCACTTTGTCAAAAATCGCGTCAAAGGGGCGCAGCAGTATCATCACAACATCTCTGGTGCAACCTTGGATGTTAAATTGGGTACTGAGACATTGCTGGTAAGCAAGCTACTGAATAGCGACCTTTGCAACCAGCATAATCTTAGTGCGATTAAGCTTAACTTTAATGATGGTCAAGATCAGGGAGAAGTAGAGAAGGTCGGGAATAAGCGCAATTACACAGTCAGCAAAGGCGTCATCGAGCTAGATCTGTCTTGGAAAGCACATGGCAAAGAGCAGAAGGTCTCTGTCGAAATTAGCGCGGATGGCACAATCAAGGTCGCGCAAAAATCCTTGCAGCAATGCGGCGCTGGAGGAGAGTGGCTCGACTTCACCAATTGTAAGGTGTACGTCGGGGGGCTTTCTCTGGAAGAAGCGCTTAGAAGGGGAATTTGGAAAGCGAAATCAAAATCGGCGACGCTAACACCCGATACAGAGGCTAGGAGGCCTTCACAGCAGTCCACCGAGCCCGCGCCTTCTACCGGCAGCGAAAGGGGTGCGGGAGCAGAACCAGGTCAGGAACCTGATGAGGAGGCTCTTGCGTCAGAAAGGCAATCTTACCTGGCAGAAGAGCTCAGTAGCCTAGAGGAAAGCGCAAGGCAGGGCGCAGCGGGAGGTGCTGCAGTAGATGAGGAATCCCAGGGCGTAATCATCACGTCAAAAGATGAAGATGTAGGTCAGGAGCCCGAAGAGGCAGCTCTTGCGTCAGAAAGGCAGCCTCACTCAGCGGAAGAGCTCAGTAGCCTAGAGGAAAGCGCAAGGCAGGGTGCAGCGGGAGGTGCTGCAGTAGACGAGGAACCCGGGGGCGTAATCATCGTGTCAGAAGATGAAGATGTAGGTCAGGAGCTTGAAGAGGAAGCCTTCAATCTAGCGAGGCAGCCGTACTCATCAGCAGAGCTTAACGACCTGGGATACACAATGCACCCAGTGGAAGACTTCGACTATCCGCAGCCCGAGCAGCCGGTATTTGCTACTACTACACAATTGAGGACAGGCGGTGCCACCCGGCATACGGCGTCCATAACGCCAGGAAAGGAAGTTTTTTCGCTAGCCGCCTTAGGGGACAACGAGGAATCCCATAATCTCGCAGAGGAAGAACTTTCTTCGAATGCGAGAACACGAACAGCGGCCGACAATGCGCAGCTCAGGGACTACGTGGACGATTGGTCGAATATGTTACGCGTGTGTGGCGAACTCAAGAGCTACTACGCGTTTAACACCTCCGAAAACAGCGATGCAGCTCAGGCCTCAGATGATTTGGCGCTGCGTTGGAGTGAGCTCAAAAAATCAGAGCCAGATAAAGAAAAACGAAAGGCGATCATGGAAGAGAAGATACCCGAAATAATGCAACGACACAATATCGAGTGCATCAAATTGGGCAATCCCATACTGAGAATTAAGAACGGAGCCATAGAAGACAACGGGACGATCCCCTGGCATTTCTCCTCCCCCTATGGATTTGGAAATAACGTTGACAGGGCAATAACTGGCGCCTTGAGGAAAATGCAGAGCGTATCAGACAAATCTTTGGTGGATTGCACAGTGGATGTGGAGCTCTACAACCTGCCGATACTCGCATCAGCGGTTATAGATGTGGAGAAAACTCCTCCTCGGAACATCGATTTTCGTAACCCAGCAAACCAAGAGGAAGGCGAGCGCATATTCAAGGACATCATCAATTTGAGTATGTTGTATGAGGATGCGCAGATAACAAAAAGGTCTACAGGTGCTCAGTACGACACCTATAACTTGAGACCCACATCGCGAAGTGAGGATGTGGAATCTTTAACTACACAGAGCTCAGCTGCAGAGGAAAGTGACAGAGAGACGACCCCATCGTCGCCCGATGATGCTGCCCAACCATGGTGGGATCCCGCAGGAGATGGCGTATCATATTCGGAGCATGCAAGATCACCCGCCCGCAGTGAAAGCGAATTTGCTGACAGTGAATTCGATAGCTCCGAGTCACAAATCTATGGCAAGGATAGTCGGTCGAGCAGCGAGAGTACGGCAGAAGCGATGTCGTGGGACAATTTTGACCCCATTTACGCAAGGGAATATCACAAAGACACATCCGAAAACCGCCATATAAGCAGCTTAGCTAAGTGGGGAGTGCCTGCTATGGCTGAAGGGGCCCAGAACACCACTGAAATGCTGAAGAACCTGATACTCCAAGAAGACAGCGGTCAACCCCCAGCAAGCAAAGAAATGTTGGCGTGGCAGCGCATATGCGGAGCATGTAAAAACGTGGGAACCTTCTACGCATTCAACACCTCCAAAAACAGCGACGTTCTCATGGCTGCTGATGATCTTGAATCCCGAATGAAAGACATTTCCGAGATTAATAATGTAGAAGCTCGCAAAAACGCTACAGAAGAGGCGGTCGAGGAGGTAATGAAACAGAATAACATAGAATGTGCCCGCCTAGGTAATCCCACACTCGAAATAAACAATGGCGTCATAACAAATGCAAATGATATTGGAATTCCTCATGGATTCAGCTCACCTTTCGGCTTTGGAGACGCGGTAGATGGCATTATCAAGTCATCGCTGGAAGATATAGCAGAAATTTCAGACAGATCATCTACAAATTGCAATTTAAAAATACAGCTTCAGCACCTACCTATGGTAGCGGCCGCGGTGGTTGGGGCAGAAGCTAATCCCCCAATGGGTAAGCTGCCCCCCTTGGGAGTGGGAGACAATACACCCATCCCGCAGCAAGACGGAGAAAGGTTGCTCAAGGATATTGTTAACATGTCCATGTTGCACGACGAAGCGCATGTGGCAAGTAAGGCACCACGCGGGAAAATTCCTGCCTCTACTATGCACACTTTATATAAAATCGTACCTGACCTTGAAGGGATGGAATACAGTGATTCCGAGCATGATGTTGGTCCTGATACAGCAGAACGTGCCGCCGCACGTCCGAAGGTATTTCGGCAACGGACGCGGTCTTCTGAGTCTTCTGAAGAGGGAAGTGAAGTCGGCAGCAGGATCTCTGAGACAGATAACATCCTACTCAAAGATGCTATCCAAAAGATAGTAGGGGTGGGGCTGTCCGGTATACAGCAGGATTTAAGCAGCGATGCCAGCAGCAAAAACATTGAAGGCAAGCGTTCTCGTTCCAGGAGGTCTTCCTCTGAAAGTGTAGACAGTGATCGCGCACCACTTAGCCAAGAGGAATTGCAGAAGACCCTGGAGTCATGTGGCAAGGATATGGGTACTATGGAGCTCGACAACGTCGAACAGATTGAGCAACAGCCATTGTCACCCACCCCAACACCAACACACGGAAAGCAAAACGAAAGTCAGGACAGGGAAAGGGAGTAGGCCAACCGACCTCCCATGCACTTCAACTCAGGCAGCGTCATCCTCCCCCGCCCTATTTTTTCGGCAAGGCGTCTAGATACAGCAAGACCCCAGATAACACCATGACCCACACAAAGGAAAACGGAAGGAACACCTTCCAACCCAGACTCATCAGCTGGTCATATCTATAGCGAGGAACGGTCGCCCTGACCCATATGAAGCAAAACAGCAACACCAGCACTTTCAGACAAAACCACACAAGGCCAGGCACCTCATACAAAGGCTCAAAGTCTAGAGGCGGATACCAGCCTCCAAGGAAGAAAACGACCATCATCGCGCTCACCAGGATCATGTTGGCATACTCACCCAGGAAAAACATCGCAAAAGGCATCGATGAATATTCAACATTGTACCCGGACACTAATTCCGACTCCGCCTCCGGAAGATCAAAGGGATGGCGATTAGTTTCGGCAAGCATTGCAATAAAGAACACAAAAGCCATAGGCAGCAGCAGCAAATCCTCCCAATACGGCATTTCATGACGCGCAACAACAACGTCAACCAATCTCAACGAACCTGTGGATACCGCAATTGCCAACACAACGAGCCCCATGGCCACTTCATAGGAAATCATCTGAGATGCTGAACGAATCGCACCCAAGAAAGCGTAACTGGACCCACTTGACCAGCCGGCCATGATGATCCCGTAGACCTCCAACGAGGATACGGCAAAGATATACAGAACCCCCAAATTGAGATTAGCAATCGCAGTTGGTATCGCAACCCTAACCCCATTGATCACTTGCATATCCGCCCCAAACGGTATCACCGCCCATCCTGCTAACGCAAGGGTAAACGTGATCACAGGAGCTATGAGAAAGGCTATGCCCTTCGACCTCAGGGGAATTATGTACTCTTTCGTCACAAGCTTCAACGCATCAGCAAACGGCTGCAGCAGGCCAAATAACCCAACAACACTCGGGCCATGCCTTAACTGCATGAAGGCTATCACCTTCCGCTCCATGTACACCAAGTAGGCCACGGACACCATGACCCCAACCATGACTGACAACATGAAAAACAGCGGCGACCCAAAGGCGGCGATTTGCTCCCAAAGGCCATACAGAAAGCCATTCATATCAGCAGGCTTTATCCATAAAAAATCTCGTGCACTTAGCCATGGTAGGCGATGCCCTACTTATCGGGTCAGTCATATAAAAATTCCTCTCCACAGCAGTAAATTTCCCATTCAACGAAGGAGCCTCGATACCCTCAGGTGGAGAAGACCACTGCGCAGCAACCAAAGCTCCGATATTTTCCTCTCGAAACTGGACATACTCATCCGCAAGCTCACTCCAGATGTCGAACACGGAGCCATACGAAAAACCGCACCCAACGCGCTCAGCAAGCATATCGATAATCTTCCAATCTTCCTTAGAATCCCCCGGTGGACGCACTGCAACCTCCGTCCTTTGCACCCTACCCTCAGTGTTGACATAGGTAGCACGCTTCTCCGTATATGCCACGCCAGGCAGCACCACATCAGCAACATGCGCCCCACAGTCCGCATGATGCCCTTGATAAACAACAAACAACTCGGGGTTATCCTCCTTAACGCGCCCAACGTCTACCTCATCAGCACCTAGGAGGTACAGCATCTTGAACTCCTCCTTGGACGCCCTACGCAGAATATCTGACACACCAACTGCGGGATCCTTGGGAAGAAATCCTATATCCAACCCACCTACCCTAGACGCCGCCCTGTGCAGCACATTGAATCCATTCCATCCATCACGCACCAGGCCAAACTTCTCCGCAATACGGGCCGCTAGTACCAAAATCGAAGCCCCATCCCGATGTACCAGGGCATCCTGCCCCAGTATGAGCATGGGCTTCTTGGACGCCTCCAGAACCTTACAGAACTCGTGGCTACCATCGAGCAACTCCTGCAGCACCTCGATGTTCCTGCCCAAATCTTCCACTTCGTAAGTATAACTGAAATCACATCCCACCGCAGCAATGACAACACCTCCGGCCAAATACCGCTTGCGCACTCTAGCATTGACTATGGGAGCGTCAAATCTCAAATTCACGTTTATCAGCAAGCATAGATCAGCCTCTTCGATCCCGGAGATGGAAGTATTAAACAAGTACGCACTCCTAGAATACGGAAGGAGTTTGGCCCCATCTTGCCTACAATCCATAACATCATGACCACGAGAAAGCATGAGCTTCCTCAACAAAAACATTGATTCACAGTCCGCCAGATCACCAGAAATCGCAGCAACCTGCCCCGAATCAGCAGCGTTAAACTTGCTCGCAACCAGCGAAAGGGCCTCTTCCCAGCTCACAGGCACAAGTTTCTTACTTTTCCTTAGCAGCGGCTGGTCCAAACGCTGCACCCCAAGACCGTCGTAAGAAAAGCGCGTCTTGTCCGATATCCACTCCTCATTTACATCCTCATTGAGCCTTGGAAGAACCCTCATAACCTCAAGGCCCCGAGAATCCACCCGAATATTGCTACCTACCGCATCCAAGACATCTATAGTATCACAGTGAGAAAGCTCCCATGGCCGAGCCTTAAATGAATACGGCTTCGATGTAAGCGCACCTACAGGGCAAAGATCTATGATATTACCTGACAATTCTGAGATCACACCCTTCTCAATACAGGAGTCAATTTCCATATCCTCCCCCCTGCCGAAAGTACCAAATTCATAGGTACCCGACACATCTGACAAGAAACGCACGCACCTAGTACAGTGTATACAGCGATTCATGGAATTCTCTATGAGCGGGCCAAACATCTTCTTTGATACAGCCCTTTTCGCCTCACCATACCTACCTATCCCGCGCCCATAGCCCATCACTTGATCCTGTAGGTCGCACTCCCCACCTTGATCGCAAATTGGGCAATCCAAAGGATGATTTATGAGTAACAACTCAAGAATCCCCCCCCTAGCCTTCTTGACCTTCTCGCTGTTCGTACTTATCTCCATGCCTTCGGATACGGGCATAGCACAAGACGCAGCTAACTTCGGCTGTCCAGCAATTTCCACCAAACACATCCTGCAGTTGCCAGCTATGGCCAGACGCTCATGATAACAGAACCTAGGAATCTCAACTCCAGCGCTTTCACACGCTTGCAAGACAGTAACGCCACTCTCCACATCAACCGGCACAGAGTTTACGATTACTTTCACCACGAACAGCCCCTATAAGCTGGACCACTGCACAGGAACTCCATCAGATCCCATAACCAGGGCTCCATCTTCAAACTGGGCAGCCATGAATATATGACCCCTGTCTCTGTCCACGTATTTCACTGGCTTCACAGCCTTACCTTCGTACAGCTTGGCAGTACCGCCTTTTTTACGCTGGGTAGGATTATTCTTACTAGCGGTCTTAGCGACCCTTCCCCCTTTTGCCATACAAAAACCTCCATAAACAAAGCCAAAATTCTATCAGGTGAGCCTACCCCGTCAACCGTCAATAACAACAAACCCAAACAAAGGCAAGTGTATAATCAACAAAGTAGAAAACAGCAACTCCAAGATTGATCTTTCAGATCTCATCAACCAAACGCGCACGCAAGACCGCTTCTCGGCTCAGAGGCCTCCATCCGGCGTCAAACCATCCCTACACACCGGTTACGAATCTATGTTCTCCACCCTAAGGGCATTATCATTGATAAAATCCCGCCTAGGCTCTACAAGGTCACCCATCAACACCGAGAAGACTGAATCCGCGGCAGCGTAGTCAGATATCTTCACCTTTAACAAAGTCCTAGTCTCTGGGTTCAATGTAGTGTCCCACAACTGATCGGCATTCATCTCACCGAGACCTTTGAACCGCTGGAGCGCCATGTCTTTACGGCCAAATTCGACAACGCTATTGGCCAGCGCACACGGAGACCGCACTTTAACCTGATAATCCTTCGCAGACAGCACCGCATCGCGCACAAACACATTCTCTATCCCATCCAACATGCAAAGAACGCCTTGCACGTCACGAGAGTTAAAAAAATCCATCCCAAGAGAATACTTATCCACCATACCCTGGGACAACTTAGCAATCTGCAACGTCCCATCCTCTAAACCCTCAACGTCCCACTCATATTCGGAAAATACCTCATTCAAATGGGAAGCTATATCTGCCGGGGTACCCAACCCATTCTTCTTGTACTGCACGATCAGCGACTCAAGAACCTCCTGCGGAACAATTCTTGAGTAAGACCTTGTAATACCAGAAATACGCATACACTTGCGCAATATGGATTGCAGATCGCTACTCGAGTGCTCAATGCCGCTTCCACTCAGCACCAAACTCCTGGTTGCATTGCCTACGATGTAGTCACTCAGCGCCTCATCGTTCTTAATATATGTGTCTTTCCTGTGCTTGGTAAGCTTGTACAGAGGCGGCTGAGCTATATACAAATAGCCCTCACTTATAATATCCCTCATGTATCTAAAGAAAAACGTGAGCAGCAAAGTTCTAATGTGCGACCCGTCGACATCCGCATCCGTCATAATTATGATTTTGTGATACCGCACCTTAGACACATCGAAGCTGCCTATCCCTATATTGCTCCCGATCGCGGTGATCAGCGACGTGATTTCACTCGAAGAGAGCATCCTGTCCAGCCCCACACGCTCTACATTAAGGATCTTACCCCGGAGCGAAAGAACAGCCTGATACCTACGGTCCCTGCCCTGCTTCGCCGAACCACCCGCAGAATTACCCTCAACGATAAATAGCTCAGAAAGCTCTGGTGACTTCTCCTGACAATCCGCCAACTTTCCGGGAAGAGCGGTGAAATCAAGCGCCCCCCTGTTCTTGATTACCTCACGAGCCCTTCGAGCGGCTTCTCTGCCCTTGGCTGACCTGATGACCCGTTCTACCACGCTCATGGCCAACTTGGGGTTAGTTTCGAATATCGAAGAAAGCTTCTCGAACACTATGCTTTCGACCACTAACCTGGCCTCGGAACTAACCAGCTTATCCTTCGTCTGGGATGAAAATCTGGGATCCGGCATTTTGATCGATAAAACGCAAGTTAGCCCTTCTCTGACATCTTCCCCTATGATAGTGACTTTGGCCTTCTTCAAGCACCCTTCATTGGTAGCATAGTTATTCACACATCTAGTCAACGCCGAGCGAAACCCTGCTAGGTGCGTTCCACCGTCCTTTTGGCGAATATTATTGGTGAAACACAACATGTTTTCGTAATAAGAATCATTCCAGCACATGGAAAGTTCTACGGCTATCTCGTGGTCATTCATCATCCCTTTGAGCGAAATCACCTTGGTCACGTGCGTCTTGTTACGATCGAGATACTCCACAAACGCTGCTGTACCGCTCGCGACTTCCTCCCCCATGTTGCCAAAGCTGGATTCCAAGACCGGAGACTCGCGCAAATCCCTCAAAGTAATTACTACATTGGAATTCAAAAATGAAAGCTCTCGCACCCTGTTTTCCAACGTAGAGTAGCTAAATTCGGTATGAGAGAACACCTCACTAGACGGCATGAAACTCACTCTAGTGCCCTTTTTGTTCCCGCACTCCCCAATCATCCTCAGCGGAGCAACAGCGCTTCCATCCTCAAATCTGATAAAATATTCCTTACCCTCTTTCCATATGGTCAACTCCAGCCAACTCGAAAGGGCGTTCACTACAGACACACCTACACCATGGAGCCCACCAGAAACCTTATAGCTATTGTGGTCAAACTTACCACCCGCATGCAGCTGAGTCATTATAACTTCCGCTGCGGAGACTTTCTCTTCCTCGTGAATGTCTATAGGGATGCCCCGGCCGTTATCAGTAACCGAGACAGAACCGTCTGCAGCTATTGCAATATCGATCCTATTACAAAACCCTGCCAGGGCTTCATCAATGGAATTGTCTATGACCTCATACGCCATATGGTGCAGCCCGGAGCCATCATCTGTGTCCCCGATGTACATACCAGGACGCTTCTTGACCGCGTCAAGGCCTCTAAGAACGGTTATCGAGCTTGCATCATAACTACCCATTCGGACATCACGCATATAAGGAATCACGCCCCATAATACAAAAAATCTGGTGAATGTAAAACCCATATAAGCTCTAGGAGGCGTACTGTGCAAAAAATTGTGACTTCTAGCACACCTATTGTCCCGGGCTATTGGTCTGGGCACCACATATATCGGGTATTTTTCTAGGGAGATATTTGTCGGAATGGTGGCCCCTATTCACACGTGCAGTATCGCCATGCAAGACCCACCTGAAGGTGCATCGACGCGCTGACTCGCCCTAAAACTATTTTCACCAATCTGCAAATCAGAAAAACGCGTTGTGCTGCGAAAGAGAAGAGCTTAGAATCCTACATCTTCTTTTTAGTTATATTCGTGTCAACGAGGATCGTCATAGGCGTGAGCGGGGCATCCGGGGCGGTGTACGCAGTTCGCATGCTTCAGAAGTTGCGCACAACCGATCATGAAGTTCATTTGGTCGTAAGTGATTCGGCAAAAATCACAATGAGCCATGAATGCGGTCACTTGGTCACTTTAGAACAGCTTCAGAACGACTATTGTAGCCATTATCATGACATACGCGACATTGGTGCGTCCATCGCAAGCGGGTCTTTCAAGACAGCCGGGATGATCGTTGTCCCTTGTTCCATAAAGACAATGTCTGAAATTGCGTCCGGTATAACCACCAACTTGCTCACCAGGGCCGCGGATGTAATGCTCAAGGAAAGGCGGAAACTTATACTCATGTTAAGGGAAACTCCGTTCCATCTCGGTCACCTCCGGACCATGGTCTCGCTGACTGAGATGGGAGCCATCATAGCCCCGCCAGTCCCGTCGTTTTATCATCACCCTAAGACTATCGATGACATAGTAGAACACTCTGTAGGTAGGGTTTTGAGCATGTTGGGAGTCCAAGTTGGAACCAAGGAATGGCAGGGAATTTGAGGTTGCACTAAAAATCCAACACCAGCAGGGCTTTTGGCACAAGTGGCATAAACACCCCATAGGAAACCTATTTGCTCGCACAACGAGAAGCTGACAGGTCACAGAAGCGCAGAACACTTCACGAGCCATTAGCAGACTCAAGAACAATTTGAATCGCCTGCCCTTAACCTCTTCAACTTCGCAAACATCAGCACGCCCAACACGATGGGAAGTACCAGCGGCAGGCTCCACAGGAAATACGTGCGGACGTCATACGGAGTAGCGCTCAGCACCTGGTCCCCGTACAAACTTCTGAGATCCCGTAGTATCTCATCATCTGTCCTACCATCGAGGATTTTATTTCGTATCACAGCCCTAACATCTGCTGCAAAGGCAGACTGCGAATCATGCAGCGACTCCCCGGAGCACACGAGGCATCTCGTCATCTTGAAGAGCCCAACGGCGCGAGATTCCATATGCTCATAGGGAAGCCTATCGTCGATTACAAAAGAGGAATTAGCACGGCACGGAAAGACCACACACAAGAAGAAGAGGAACACAAGCCTTTTCACAGATTCCGGAACACACGCAGGAGTATGAACATGATATACAGCACAAGAGCAAATTTTGCAACCTGCACGCTTACCACAGTAAAAAACAACTTGTCCTATCGCCTAGTAGCGACTATTTTCAGTGCAATCGTACACAACCACAATCCCCTGTTTTTACCAATCAATCTGAATCAGCTCACAAAACCCTTTAACGCTCGCATCAAAAATCAATTGGCTCATAACTCCAAAACATCTTTGCAAAACCTGTTTCACACCAAAAAGCTGTATCTCAAATTGCCTTGAAAACCCGCGAAATACCGCAACATAAAATCATCTGTAAATATCTTCAAAAAAGTACTCTTAAAGTAAAAGTTATTTCACTGTATATCTCCTATTTTTTGGTGATCTAAATGCAGATTTTTCGATATCGCTACTCACAAAATGCACAAGTCCTTTTTCCTGCGTTTTATATTAAATAATAAAATAAAATATGCAGTACATACCTTTGAAAATCTGCAATTTATTGTTCATAGAAGCAAAATGGTCCTGTAAAATATGGTACCAGTTGTTCTACAAAGACACACGTTGTGTCAAAATATAACATATAAGATATTAGAATATACTATTAACCTCCTGAATATCTCCTGATTACAATCGATTAAATGGCTTCGCTGATGAAGTTGTCTGATGCATGCACGTAGTTGGGCAATGTAGGAAAAAATCTCCTAAAAAACTTAGCGCTCGCATGCCTATACGAGACCCTCAGTGTCAAGTGGCCGGTAGGTTTCTATGTGTCGCGTACGTACACTGGCGGGCTTATATTCTCGTCGATATCCCGGTCGGACACGAACAATTTACCTTCTAATCAAAAGGAAAATCGCCACTGTAGCCAGTAATACTGGCATAGCGCCATTAGCGGCACATCTAGCGTCTTTTGTCAGAGCAGTTACTCGTCCTTGGTTTGGTCTCGTCGTACTACGAAAGGGGTTAAACACTGATACACATTATCAATGCAACTGCATCTAGAGGACCGATCGCTGGGCATTTGCCTCTGAACAGACCACAAACTTGAGGGCCAGCCACACGCAAGAGGGGGATCAGGAACTCGCAGCACCCACACTCCCCCTACTAAAAATCACAACACCTCTTTGTCAAAGCCCGTGCACGGTGATGTATCACGACAATAGCTTACTCAGGAGACCGGAATCCTGCGCTTCCTTCATCTTACCCAAAATCAACTCCGAAAACTCAGCCAAAGGCAGGCTCCCTATGGTAATTTTCTCACCATCAGACTTCACTGTCAGAGTAACAACTTCGCCACCGTTCTCACCACGTAGAGAAGACACGTAGCGAACTGTATCGGCGATTATCTTGAAAACGGCTGCGTAATCCTCAGAAGCAATTCGACCCTTATCACTCACCTGCGACTGTACAAGATCCATCAGGAACTTCGAAAAATTATCGAAACCCTTGAGTTCAAAACTGAAATTCGATTTGCACCTCTCAAGAGAAACAATGGTGCATTCTTCGGGTATAAACGCGGCACCGCGCACCAGCACGCTAAATTCATCGCTTTGGAACTCCAACAACGGGACATTCAAGTCCGACTTCTCTCTACCCTTATTTTTAGGCTGTAGGCGGTGCAGCGATATATTCTCCGCACGGAACACCAGTCCTCCAGACCCATTTTCATCCTCGTTTCTGAAAAATTCGGAATTCACAATGGTCTCAGATTCGCTTTCAGAGGCAAAACTGGTCCCCAAGGACAGCCGCCCCTTATCATACAATGACACATATTTACCGGTAGCGGAGTCGAGACACGTAAAGCCTTCATCATCTAAATACGAAAACTCCACAATCTCGTTCTCAACCTTTTTGCCCAAAATCAACTTCTTAAACGCCTGTAACAGAATATTGTCCCGGAAACCGATCGTGTAATTAGCGCCTGTCTTGCATTCCACCCATTCCGCCGCACTCTGTCCGTCTTCCGAACCCCTTTCTAACGCACTCAAAATCTGCATAGCCCCTTCATGCGGTGCTACATTGAAAACATTGCGCACCACATCGTACGAAATTTCCAAAGACCCAGAGAGCGCAGATGAGCTTGCAGCGCCCATTCGAAAGCCTTTCAGCAACACCTGATTGACCCCCTGAACTTCCAAATCTTCGTATGTAATCGACTCCACTGCAAAAACAGTGGACCCAGCGCGAGCGACCTCTAGTAGAGAAAGCATCACTTCCCTCGTCAGCAGCCGGCAAACCGGGTACGCCAGCGCCCCAAGCCCACAGACCAACACAAGAAAGACACATCCAATCCATTTCACTCTAGTCATAAATCCCCCGAGGACAACCACACAACCAAAGATGCTAAAATCCCGCGCTCCACATTACTCCTCCTTACTCGCAAAGGAGACATTTCTGGTTTCGCTGGGCAACTTGACACGCAACCCATCCAGCTCTTTGGTCATAATAATTTGACAACCCAATCTAGATGTTTCAGTTAGCCCGAATGCTAGATCCAGCATATCATTCTCTTCATCTGACAATTCATTCTGCGATTCTACCTTATCATACCACTCCGGATCAATAATCAAATGGCATGTGGAGCAGGCCAAAGATCCTTCACACGCACCTTCTAAATCAACTTTGTTCCTATGCGCCAAAGTAAGAAGAGTCTCCCCCTCGTGCGCCTCATACGTCTCCTCCATCCCATCTGGGGATACAAAAGTTACCGACGGCATCAAACAAACCTCCTATTAGCAGCCAAAAAATTATTCTATTAAATTAAAGAGGGTCACCCACCTTTCTTACAACCAACGAACTGATCCATCAACTTCTTAGCCAAATCCCGTATCTCCTGAACATTCTCACCTGATATTACAGCCTCAGCCCTTAACAACGCATCCTTAGCCGCTTTAGACTCTGCCGCAGAACACTCACCATTGGCCAATTGTTCCCCTATCAGCTCCACAACACGCCCACACTCCAGCCTCGCAGCACTTAATTCCCGAGACGCCATGTCCGCGTCAAAATTCTCAACAGAGCTCAGCACTTGCTGCTCTATGTAGTCCTCGGTGATATCCTGCAGAGAGTGCAATTCTACACATTTTTCCGCACCAGCAAGCTCATCACGAGCCGATACTGTCAGCAGACCGTCCATATCTACTCTAAACTCCACTGTTACCCTAGCCTCCCCCGCAGGCAGCGGCGGCACCCTAATATCAAACTTCACCAAAGACCTGTTCTCGCTGACCATACCGCGCTCCCCCTGACATACGTGAATTTGCATGGCGGTCTGGCCGTCAGTATACGTAGTGAATTCTTGCGCTACAAGTGCCGGCACTGGGGTATTGCGAGGTATTATAGTCTCCGCAACCCCACCCATAACTTCAAGCGATAACGACAGCGGCACAACATCTATCAGTACTTTCCTACCCGCCGCATCAGGATTCAATAGATAATGCGCCTGAAGGGCAGCGCCGATTACCACTGCTCTCTCCGGATCAATACTATCGAAGACCTTTCCACGAAAGGTAGAATCAAGCGCTCGCTTAACATTGGGGATCTTGGCGGATCCACCCACCAAAATCACCTTTGAAACGTCACCGTACCCGATACCGGCGTCCGACATCACATTCCTCACTATCTCCATGGTTCTAGCGATTACTTTATCTACAACCTTAGAGAACTCAGCGCTACTAATATCACACTTGAAGGAATCTCCACCTATCTCAAAAACGAAAGGGCCTTCCTCGCCGGAGCTAAGGGCCTCTTTCGCCCTACGGGCACTGAGAATTATATCCTCATTCAAGGATACCTGACGATCCGTACGCTTCCAATCCACATACTTCCCTACGACCAGCTCTGCGATCAGGCAATCTATATCATCTCCACCCAAGCTGGTATCCCCTCCAGTGGCCAATACTTGAAACACCCCCTCGTGAAGCTTGAGTACAGAAACGTCAAAAGTACCTCCGCCAAAATCGTATATTACGCATACTTCCGTGCCCCCAGTCTGTTCGACCTTGTACGAGAGCGCCGAAGCTGTAGGCTCATTTAGTAAACGCAGCACCTCAATCCCGGCCAGTCTAGCCGCATCTCTAGTCGCCTTGCGCGCAATTTCATCGAAATATGCAGGCACAGTGATCACAGCTTGCTTCACCTCTTGCCCAGTATTGCATCTTACCAGCTCGGTAAGCCGCTTTAGTATTTCAGCAGAAACCTCTACTGGCGTCACCGCTCCGTGCCCCAAAACATCAAGTGCAACACCAGCATTTTTCTCCACGACAGGAACCCCGCAGAACGAACTGCCCACATCACTGAAACTCTTTCCCATGATACGCTTAACAGAGCGCAGAACCGAACCAGAGCCCACAGCATCATGGCCTATACTAACCTTGTCTCCGTTATATGCCACCACGGAAGGCACCAGGGACCGCCCTTCAGAGTCTTCGAAAACCCTCACCCCGCCGTCCTGATCAAACACTGCTATTAGGGAATTAGTCGTACCTAGATCAATGCCAAACGCCGTACGACTTACGCACGTGTGTGGTTCAGCTATATCTAAAAGTTGCATATAGCCCCGCTGCCACACAGCTTCCTGAGGTATTTTAGCTTCTCAACCTGCTGGGCAGCCATATACATCTCACCACCGGAGAAGAATTTTTCCATGTTCTCGTTACACTTCGCTATTTCCGCCTGAACCTCGAATTCCGGGTTTTGCGAATCCTGGAGGTCAAACACCTCTGACACTATACGATTCCGATCACTGTCGCTGAGTTGCGTACCCGTCATCTTGAGTATGTACTCTGCCCGCGCGAGCGGAGATTTCAGCACTAAATACGCCTCATTGATCTTTGCCATGCGCCTGGCAGCGGATTCCTTATCCACAGAATCTACGAAACAGTCGGGGTGCATGGTGCCATGCGCCAATACATAATTCCGCTCCATAGCATCCAGATCTATGGAAAAGCTCATATCTAGACCTAGTAGGGAAAAATAGTCCTCAGACATAGAAACTGTCCCCACATCCGCATCTACCTTTCTCGTTTGGATTTTTGAAGAGAAAACCAGATGATAACTTATCGCTATAATAATCAACAGTGGTACCACGAATAAACATCATAGCCTTCGGCTCAATCAACACAACGATTGTAAACCCCTCAAAAACCCTAGTGATCTTTACTTCAAACGGCCTCACATCGTAGGCGTATTCTATATGATACTTGAAGCCGTAGCACCCTTTCTGTTTGACCAAAATCCTAATCGCAACCCCAGGATCGTTCTTGCTCATGAGCAACTCCTTCATCCTACCCAGAGCTGCGTCAGTGATAATTATAGGCGACACTGCCTCATTGGCTGCAGCCAGAGCATGCAATTCCATAGGAACCTCAGGATTTAGCATCCTTCCTCGCCAGCTGCTGTTTGTTTTTATAGTCAGCCACAGCAGCCTTCACAGCATCCTCTGCCAACAAGGAACAGTGTATCTTCACCGGCGGTAGCGACAGCTCCTTAGCCAGAACTGTGTTCTTCAACATACACGCCTCATCAATTGTCTTGCCCTTGATGCGCTCCGTCGCCAGCGAGCTTGCCGCAATAGCAGCCCCGCATCCGAACGTCTTGAACTTAGCATCAACTATTGTGCCGTTGTCATCCACCTTTATCTGCAACTTCATCACGTCCCCACAACTGGGCGCCCCGACTAGCCCGGTGCCTACGTGCAAGTCGTCCTTTGGCAAAGAACCCACATTTTGCGGATTCTTGCAACGATCTAATACAGCATCACTATAACTCATACAATCCCCTTTTATGTACTCCAATTTACAGTCTTTAAATCCGTACCCTCTTGCACCATTTCCCACAGCGGGCTGATATCACGTAGCTTCTTAACACTGCGCACCACGAGATCCGCAGCGTACTCCACCTCCTCAAGCGTCGTAAACCTACCTATCCCAAACCTTATGGAAGAGTGCTCCAAATCCTGCTCCAGATTAAGTGCGCGCAACACGTAAGACGGCTCAAGAGATGCAGACGTACATGCAGAACCAGAACTCACGGCCAAATCGCTGATTGCCATAATGATGGACTCGCCCTCAACGTAAGGAAAACTCAAATTCAGATTCCCAGGTATTCTCTTGGAGTAGCTACCGTTGAGCACCACAAGGGAAATTCCCTCCGTTATTTTATTATACAACACATCTCGGAGCTTGCGCACTCTTTCGCTCTCAGTCTCCATCTCCTCAATGGCTATCCTAGCAGCCTCACCCAAGCCAACCGCAAGCGGAGTGGGCACAGTACCAGACCTCATACCACGCTCCTGCCCTCCCCCACTGATCAATGGAACCAGGCGAACTCTAGGATTGCGACGGCGGACATACAACGCACCTATTCCCATGGGGCCGTATATTTTGTGCCCAGAGATGCTCAGCAGATCTATGTTCATCGCATTGACGTCTATGAGCAATTTGCCGAAAGCCTGCGCCGCATCAGTGTGGAAAAACACACCTTTACTCCTGCATATCTCCCCTATCTCAGCTATCGGTTGGATGACCCCTATCTCGTTATTGACCGTCATTATCGATACGAGTATGGTATCCGCTCTTATAGCCTCTCGCAGCACATCAAGGTCCACAATCCCATCCTGCTGTACGTCAAGATAGGTAACCTTAAAGCCCTCAGTCTCCAGATGGCGACAAGAATCCAGCACGCATTTATGCTCCGTTTTCAAGGTCACTATGTGATTCCCCTTGTCCTTATAGAAGCGAGCCACCCCCTTGATAGCCAAGTTATTAGACTCCGTGGCCCCGGAAGTGAAGATAATCTCCTTCGGCTCAGCCCCAATGGACTGAGCTACTCGTTCCCGAGCAGCTTCTACCGCCGATTCCGCTCTCCACCCGAAACAGTGACTACGCGAATGAGGATTAGAAAATTGCCGGAAATAGGGGATCATCGCCTCTAAAACCCTATCATCCATCCTAGTGGTAGACTGATAATCAAAAAATATAGGGAGCTCCACTCCCTTGCCACTCTCCATTCCTACACTCCCCCAACAGCTCTCTTACAGCACTTATTCAATAGAGTGAAAATTGCTATAAATCTCATACCAACAGTCAGCAATTTTACAAACCTGATCACAGTCAATCCCCGGACTTAGGCTAATCCTTACCGAGTTCCTGGCGCATTCGTCACTGGCCCCCATCGCAGCAAGCACATGGGACCTATCTAATTTACCAGAAGAACACGCAGAGCCCGCACTGACAGCTATCTTCCGCCTATCAAACCCCATAACCTGCACTTCATTACTCACACCTGGCATCGAAATACAAGTTGTATTCGGCAGCCTCTCAGCACCGCGACCAAAGATCACGCATTCAGGCACAAGCCCGGCGATCTTTTCCTCCAGTAAATCACGAGCCTGCCTAACATCCTCCATCTTCTCCACGCATACATTCAAACCCTCCAGGGCTACGAGCAGAGAGTAGATTGCCATAACATTCTCCGTACCCGCACGCAAACCCCTTTCCTGCAGGCCGCCGAGTATCATAGGGGCAACCTCAACGTTTTTGCTATTAAACAGCAAAACACCTGCCCCGGGCATCCCGCCAATTTTGTGCGAGGAGATAGTCACAAAATCTGCACCAAGCTCCCGCACACTCACCGGAATTTTACCACAAGCCTGCACCGCGTCTGTATGTACCACAGCCCCGTACCTTCGAGCAATTTTCACAACCTCAACAATTGGCTGTATGACACCGATCTCGTTACTAGCCAGCATCACGGACACCAAAGCCTTTCTCCCGCTGAGAGCACTCAAGATGCCTTCCAAGGCATCAAGCGACACCACCCCAGACGTATCAACAGGCACTATCAGAGGATCTACCACGGCATTCATGATCGAAGGATGCTCGATCGCAGAGATAACATGCGGACACCCTTCGTTACTTCTGAGCACCAAATTATTCGCCTCCGTGCCAGAGGAAGTAAATACGACATCATATCCCGTGGCATCAAGTACCTTGATAACCGCCTCACGCGCGTCTTCAATCACCTTTCGTGTCTTCTGCCCTAATCCGTGCACAGAAGACGGATTATAAAAACTACCGAATAACAGGGCGTTACCCAGCTTATGCCTCACAGCAGCACTAACTGGGGCAGTCGCGTTGTAGTCCGCATATATATACTCACTTTCCCCATCAATTGCTTTGAGGCTGTTATTACATACGTCCAGAATGGAGGTGTTAGCCAAGTAATGCCTGATGTACTTCTCGATCCCGTCCCACAAATCATGACTATTACACTTGGCACCAGAAGCTGAGATACAACCAGGCCCCCCCTCTTCACACCTGACCATCTTGACCTTATCCCCTACAGAATCCAATAGCAGATCAAGCGTAATGCGCTCCGGAGGAATATTTAGGGAATAGCCGCCGCCCGGCCCCCTAGTCGATTTGACCAGCCCTCCATCCTTGAGAGAAGCTATGACTTTTTCCAAATATCCCTCGGACAGAGACTGCTCACTCGCTACGGAAGAGGCCCTCCTAGGCCTATGAGCGCCCGTGCCACCTTTCTGCAGCAGCTCCACCATGAACATAACGGCATAGCGTAACCTACTGGTGACCAGCATGGCAACCTCACTTTAAACCCGTACAGCAGCGCTAAGCAACAACTAACCCGAGCAAGCTACAACAAATCCTTAGGCAAGACAGCGCTTTTTGGTTAGTATCTTCATGGTGCACAGTGTATAGTGAACAATATACCGTATGTCAAGTGGGTTTTTCTCATAGATGTGGTTGTGGCTGAGTGCGGGAAGTCTGGGTAGAAGGAGATGCGTGAAGTTTTTTTCAATGGGCCTGCGGGCAAGATAGAGGGTAGGTATTCTGGAAGTAGGGACGCTGACGCCCCTTCAGTGTTGATACTTCATCCACACCCGCAATATGGCGGGAGCATGGATAATAAGGTTGTCTACAATCTATATCGCGTGTTCGCCATGAATGGGTTTTCCGTGCTTAGGATAAATTTCCGTGGCATTGGGAAGTCTGCAGGTGTATTCGACAAGGGTGTTGGGGAGTTAAGTGATGCAGCGGCAGCTGCAGACTGGTTGCAGAGCAATAGCCCGTCCATTTCGTCGTTTTGGGTTGCTGGATTTTCGTTTGGAGCGTGGGTGGCCATGCAGCTAATGATGCGCAGACCTGAGGTTGATGGGTTTGTGGCGGTGTCTCCTCCAGCAAATAGATATGACTTTTCGTTCTTGTCTCCGTGCCCTGTTCCGGGGTTGATCATCCAGGGGGACAATGACAGCATAGCAGAGGAGGCGGCTGTTTCTCAGCTTGCATCGAGGCTTGGCGCATCGATAAAGAGCGAGTACATGCAGTACTGCGTTGTGGAGAGGGCGGATCACTTCTTCCGTGATCACATTGGGCAGCTGAACAAGGTGGTCGATGCCTATGTGAAGTCCAGGTTGCCCGCTGATAGCAGCGACCAGATGTTTGCTGCTAAAAAGACGGCCAAGGGTAAGCGTCCAGTATACGCAGGATAAGCTTGGGTTTCTGCGGCAGGAGCACGTATTGGTGTGGCAAGGCGCTGTAAGGCCCCGGAGGCTTGGTTGCGGGCTCGGTTTGCGCAAGTGGCTGAAGGTTTGGAGTGTCTGTCTGGAGTGCCTGTAATTACGTCTTTAGCTCGTGTACCGCGGGATAGTTTCTACGCAGTGGTTGAAGCGTAGTGTTTTGTGTTGTACAATCCGCGCGTTTGTTATGTTCGCAATCGGTGGGCAGTTGTGTACAGCTCGTGGCCCTTTAAGGAGGCCGAAAGAATTCTGGACGCGTTTGGCAAAGAGAGGGAGATAGTTCTCGCTACTGGGTATGGACCCTCGGGCTTGCCCCATATTGGCACCTTCAGCGAGGTGCTCAGGACTGTGTTTGTTGCCAATGCGCTGCGCGAGATTTCCCCAAACATTTCAACTAGGATTTTGGCGTTTTCGGACGACATGGATGGGCTACGCAAGGCCCCGGACAACATTCCTCAACGTGAAATGATTGCCGAGCACATTGGCAAGCCATTGACGTCTGTGCCAGATCCGTTCGGGACTCACCAGAGCTACGGGCACAGGATGAATCACGTATTTTGCGAATTCTTAGACAGATTTGGCTTTGAATACGAGTTCAAGAGCGCAACGGAGTGCTATAGGGCCGGGGTGTACGACCATATGTTGCTGAAGTTGCTCCAAAACTATGAGAAGGCAGTTGGGGTCCTACTGCCCACGCTTGGAGAAGAACGACAAAAGACCTATAGCCCTTTCTTACCTGTGTGTCCTAAGACATCAAGGGTATTGCAAGTTCCCATAGTGAAGATTGATGCTGAGCGCGGCACCGTATTTTACGAGGATGATGACGGAGAGTTGATGGAGTCTCCGGTGACCGGTGGGCGCTGTAAGTTACAATGGAAGGCGGATTGGGGAATGAGATGGGCGGCTTTTAGTGTGCATTATGAGACCCATGGAAAGGATCTTACTCCTTCGTCCGCACCATCGATAGAGATATGCAAGATCTTAGAAAAAACACCGCCTGTCCTGTTTCCGTACGAACTTTTTCTTGATGGAGAAGGAAAGAAGATTTCGAAATCGAAGGGAAATGGCCTTTCAGTCGAGGATTGGTTGTCATGCGCCCCTTATGAAAGCCTGGCGTTGTACATGTTCCAGAATCCGAAGAGGGCTAAGCGCCTGTGTTTCGAAGTGGTACCGAGGTTCGTTGACGACTACTTATCCTTGGTCAAGGATTATCATGAGACCCCGAACGCTGATAATCCGGTGTGGCACATACATAATGGAAAAGTTCCTAAAATTGAGCTATGCGAGCTGACTTTCTGCCTTCTGATAAACATAGCTTCTGCGTGTAATGCAGAGGACGACCAAATGATGTGGAAGCTCATTAGGCGCTACAGGGCCGATATAGAGAGCAAAGTTGATGTTGCCATGCTTAATAAGCTGGTGAGTTGCGCGGTGTCCTACTGTCGTATGGTTGTGATGCCAAATCGGTCATACAGAGTGCCCGACGCTGATGAGCGCACTATGTTTGTTGATTTAGCGAATACTTTGGCTGCCATGGACGATAGTAGCTCGTCGACCGATATACAAAATCAGGTGTTCGAGGTTGGCAAAAAGTACCTGCCAGACAACTTAAGAGAATGGTTTAAGATGCTGTACGAGGTGTTACTAGGGCAGAGCGATGGGCCTAGATTTGGATCCTTCGTAAAACTCTACGGAATTGGAAATACCGTGGCGCTTATCAGAAAATCAGTATCTGAGGAGAGCTGTGATTGACAGCGTGAAATGGTGTGCTATCCTGAACC
>JBQEQV010000015.1:0-1467 GCA_052043585.1 Anaplasma sp.
AAAAGCCCCTGTCGCTTAGTCTACGCCTCTGCAGAAAATAGGAGACATCTATGTGCACGATGAAATTGCAACAGCGCTAAACCTGGCTTCTACCAATGCTTCTACCAATATCCGCAAGAAGTCCTCTTGCTTATCTAAGGCAATGGTGGCAAATCTGGACTATGGTGGTGAGTTGCCCAGCAAAATGGAGATATTGAGTCACTTGCAGTCACAGAGTCAGTTGTGGGTGCCAAAAGTGAAGTTTTTGGGTTTTGCCTAACATTGAAGTGCATGAACAATGCATGAGGAAGATCTTGCAGATGTCAGATATGGCCTCTTAGTCGAAGGTGCTTTGCCATTTTATTCCCAGCGCTGTTTTTGAGACAAACGATAGGGTGGGGGTACACTATTTTCATTGATTCTTGGCAGCATGCGCGATGATGGTCCCATGCGGAAGTTTTTACTTAGGAATACAATGACACCAATACCTGCAAGAAATTCTCTTGCTCTCAATACCCTCCAATGCTGTTTTTGAGATAGAATAATAGGGTGGGGCACTTTTCACTATTTCATTGATCTTTGATAGCAACGCAGCGTGGTCTCATGCGGAAGTTTGCTCAGGAATGCGATTTACCACACACTTGAATGCTGTTTTTGAAATAGAACCGAATGGGGTGGGGCATTTTCGTTTCATGGCGCAATGTGTCTCACCGAGTCCACCCGATATCTAGATACCTACAAGCCCAGTCTAAATAATTACCAAAACCTAATGCTGAAGCTGGAACTGATATTAGGATTGGATACATAATATATATTATGGAAAGTTAGTGTAAATAATGGACTGTATGGGCTTTTAAAGTGATTGAAATCAATATTTTACGGCAGCATGCAGCGAACATTATTTATAAGCTTCGTATAGCGAACATTCTGACGTTGTCAGGACTTGGTTTTCTTACGTGGCTGGCCGGAAATTCGCTTCCACTGTAGGTGACTGATCTTGCATGCTCAAACATATAATGGCGCCATCTCCTGCGGGATTCCCTCATAGTTAACAGCATCATTGTGCGACGGTGGGGGTCGTTCCTCTGTCACTTTTCCCCACCACTGGGCTTTGTGTAGTTCAAGATTTCACACACATCCTCACCTTGCGTGTGTAGTTGTTATAGGCGTCGTGCTGAGCACCTGTGGGCCTTTTTATTATCTGTGCAACCTTAGAGATCTATAAAATAGGAAAGTGTATACTACTACGGAACACGCTTCTGAAGGCTTTACGAATTGCTTCCAAGAGTGAGTCCCAACTGGAACCTAGCGCGTAGCACATACTCCGCAGCCACTATTCCCAGCGCCATGGACTTCAAATCAAAGTTCTGTTCAATTTCGAAAGAAAGAGCATGCCCTTCCCTATTTAGCAATATACAAATCGTCTTCCAGCCGAGATTTCCGCAAGGTATGCAAATTTTAGAACGCAGGGCGTATTTTAAGCATGAT
>JBQEQV010000016.1:0-2028 GCA_052043585.1 Anaplasma sp.
CACATCTCCATCATTCTCCAAATTTCCCAAGAAATGCAGCCGTAACAACAAAGTGAGCTCAACCCTTCCGTTTCACATCAGAACACACAACACCCCTGCACATATGTAGTCATTCTCGTATCCCATCACTCTCCAACTTCCTGCAACGACATACTGTCATAAGCGCATGCGGCCAACCATACAACCATACATATATGCTGCAGTTTCTATCCGGGCGCAGGTATTGCCGGCGGCTTTTTATATTTGCGAATATTTGCGAACTTCTTCCTGCAATGAATGCAGTGGGCATGGACGGTGGCAGCAGTGTAGTGTCCTTGCACGATGCGGCGGGACCGTCCCAGAAGCGGCTTGATAGCGACGAATTTCTCCTGCGTATACCACAGCATTATTCCGCATCGTTCCCGTGGCCAGACCCCGTCTCGTGAGGAGACGAAAACGCACAGGTTACGCAACCAACTCGTGCACAAGTACCTGGCATGAGGCCAAGGTCGGGAAGTCACGGTAAAGTTGTTAAGCAATGATACATGAAAAATGCTGCGCAGATTGCTTGCACATCAGTTTTTTGTGCTTTTTATGCCTCATTCGCTCCCAAAAACGGTAGTAAAGCAGGATTTATATTCGCATTTCAATTGCATAGATCCGCGTTTTCTTGTATGAGGGGGCAGGGGTTTATGTAGGTATGTGCGCAGTGAGTGGCCGTGGCGGTTTGTTTGGTGCTGTGCGTGTAGGGTGCTCCCTATGTGCAGCGCTGGTTGGTTGCATCTTTTCTCTTGAGGCGGTATCTGCGTCTGGCGCGCTTGAGAGCCCGGATCGTGGAGGTGCTTCTCGGCTGTATGCGGGCTTGGGATACGGTCTCACTGTAGGTTACATACGGGATTTTGAGCTCGGAACCGGTTACGAGTGGTCTAACGGTGGGGTTCTGCCCTATAAGCTAGGCTGGAACCAGGGCGACATCGACCGCGACGTCGTTTCGCCTTCTGCATCGGCCTTTGAGTGGAGAACCTGGAATACAAAAATCAGGTTCAAGAATCACAGTCAAAACAGCGTCCGAGGGATTTTTGGTTACTCCAGGGGCGGTAGGGTACGGTTGGAAGTTGAGGGAAGTCGCAACCGGTTTGGAGTGGTTGGTTACCCTCACAGGGCAAATTCGAGGCAGGACAATATCTTTCTGTTACTCGGAAATGCGGCAGTAGCCACGTTGAATGACGATACGGGCCGTCTTGCGGAGTTTTTGGACTCGTTATCCCTACAGGATCTCACGAGGCTCCGGGAATATCTGATCGTTGGGCATTCTGGCCAAGAGTGGGTGGGGAAGTTCTCTGAACAGTTTAAGTGGATTTTCGAAACCGCAGCCACACCACATTTGTCTGCTAGTAGCAGTAGCAGTAGCAGTAGCAGTAGCAGTAGCAGTAGCAGTAGCAGTAGCAGTAGCAGTAGCAGTAGCAGTAATGATGATAGCGCTCAGCTTGAAACCATGAAGAAGCTTTTCTTTTTCTCGCACCTCATAGACAAGCCGGTGAGCCTAGCCTCGCTGATGCATAGAGCTGCTCTCATAGAAGGCAAGAGTACTTTCGATCCCTCAAGATGGAAGGCCGCATATAATATGTCACGAGACATGTTGCTGGAGAAGCTGTTTGTGGGTGGCGCACACAGTCATGCAACAGGCAGAAGGAGCCGGACAGTGCCCCTTTATGTGGCAGCCATGATTAAGCAGTTACCCAAACATGAAAAGGATTTGGTCGCCAGGGGGCTTGCGTTAGTGGTGGAAGGTGCTGAGGTGGTGGAACTCTCGGCCGTGGGTGCCACTTCCGCGACCGTAAATGCCTGCTACGACCTTCCACCTCTCTGGTCCGGGTTTCCGCATCGGGTCAGTCCGTATGCTTGCCTTGGGCTCGGAGGTAGCCTCATGGAGACCTCCCCAGGTTACGGAACATTCAGGTTCGCGTATCAACTGAAGTCTGGGCTGAGCATAGAATTGCGTAAAGGGATCACGTTGTTCGCCGACGGAACTTACTTTGGTATTATGGG
>JBQEQV010000017.1:0-8743 GCA_052043585.1 Anaplasma sp.
TCTGTAGGCAGGGTGTCCATTTTCTGTATGCGGGCTATGGTGTTGGGCACTATGCCTCCCTACTACTGCGCCATAGCCATGCGGCAGCTTTTTGAAATGTGGTTTCTCTCGCTTCCCATTGTGGGTATAGCCGCATTGTTTACCGGGGGAGCTTTGGTGTTACAGGATAACCTGGTCGGTGGTGGGAAGGTCCCTGCACATTTTATGTCGGGCATAGTGACTGTTGCGGTTGTAAGGGAGCTTGGACCTGTGCTAATAGGACTTATTGTTGCAGGTAGAGTGGGTGCATCGATTGCAGCGGAAATAGGGACGATGCGCATTACTGAGCAGATAGATGCCCTGTATACTCTTGATGCTAATCCCTTCCAGTATCTTATTGCGCCGCGCGTAGTGGCCGCGATTATCGCCATGCCACTGCTCATCATATACACAGACCTGCTCGGTATATTTGGAGGGTATTCGGTTGGTATTTGGGGTTTGGGCTATGACTCCTGGGAGTACATCGGCGGTGTGGCAGAATTTCTACGATTGAGAGACGTAGTGGTGGGTCTGATAAAAGCGGCAGCATTTGGTCTTGTGATTTCACTCGTGGCTTGCTACAGCGGGTACTATTGCAGTGGTGGTGCCAGAGGTGTTGGTACGGCGACGAAGAGCACTGTCGTTTCTGCCTCTATGCTGATTGTGTGGCTAAACTATGTGATTACTGTTTTTTATGTGTAATGCCATGTATGCGGTGTCTGTATCAGATCTACACATGTCCTTTCATGAAAAGGAGGTGCTCAAAGGTGTAGAGCTCAATGTTGCACGTGGGGAGTCACTAGTAATACTTGGGGAGTCTGGTAGTGGCAAGTCAGTGTTGGCAAAAGTGATCCTGGGCCTGATGACTCCTATTTCAGGACGCGTGGTAGTAAACGGGATAGACGTAACAGGCAGTAGGCAGGGCATGAAAGAATTCAGTGTCTTATTCCAGAACTCTGCGCTGTTTGACAGTATAGCGGTATGGGAGAATGTGGCCTTCAATGCGCGCAGAAGACTTGGTATGAGTAAGATCGAAGCGAGAAAGCTTGCGGAGTCTGGATTGGAGATGGTGGGACTGGACGCAAGTGTTATGGATATGTACCCTGCGCAACTTTCTGGGGGAATGAAGAAAAGGGTGGCGCTTGCGCGCGCAATTATTGGCAGGTCGCATATTATGCTTTTGGATGAACCTACTTCTGGATTGGATCCCCTAATGTCCAGCTTGGTGAGCGACATGGTGATAAAGTGCCATCAGAAGTTTAAACTTACACTCATTTCCATCACGCACGACGTCGAGAGTGCGTTCAAAATTGCGGATAGGATCGCGATTCTCAAAGATGGTAGGATAATTGTATGTGAGCAGGTTGCAGATATCAAAAGAAGTAAGGATCCTTACGTGATGAAATTTATGCGACTTGCCTCATAATTTGCCCGACATATTTTGCTGGTAGAGATGTTCTAACCACGTTGGAGCCGGGGTCAGTATTGGTGCAGAATTATCTGTAGTAGATATGGTCCTGGGCGTAGTATACTGTGTCCCGGGTGCTCGGCGGGTTTTTCGCTTAAACGGAGCGAAGAATCTGGGCGTCTCGGATGAGATTTGGGTGTAAAAGGTTCAATGCTAGACCCTGACGATCGGGGTTCGTGTAGCCTCTGTGTACGCACACTTGCCGGTATACCGGCGGAGGAAATATTCACGCACCGATATGGCGGTAGAGCCGCATTTGAGACGCTAATGGATGCCATGCTGCTCAATAGTCAGGAGCAGGATAGGCAGCTGCTTAACTTGTGGGATACGCTGCGTGACATCATGAGTAACCTCAACATTACAGGTAGAGGTTCTGATGCCAGTCAGAACCAACCGCAGCAAGCTGCAGGAGGAGACGTTGTTTGTGACGATACGTCGTATGAAGATGCACTGAGCAGGAGGGATCGCAGGATCCCTGTAATTGCAGAAGGGATTGAAATAATTGCCGCCAAAGGCGAGAAGGCGCGCGCTGCAGCCGAGCGCAAGGGGGGAGTGACGCATAGATTGTTTATACAGAGTGTTGAACAGCTCCTACAACTGGAGTACAGCTGCATTTACAGTGTGAATGGGCAGCAAAGGGAAGTACTACGCAGCTTCACGCATACGTTGTGCTTGCAATATCTGATAAACACAGGTGATGCGTACAGGCAAGAGCTTATGTTTGACCTGCTGAAGAAATTTTTTCTTGGGTTTTCCAGGTATGAGTTAGATGAGCGCGGAGCCAGGCCCATTCATTATGCCCTGTCTCTGTGTGGTGGTGTAAATGAGGAGAGATTCATCACTGAAATCATAAATCCGCTTTTTGATGTGGAGGAGGGACGTTTCCGTGCTACGCATTCAAGCAGCAGCTTTGCCGAAGCGCTCAAAGACCGACATGGCAATAGCCCGATACATTACGCGCTTAACTCAGTCTACTGTTCGAAAAGCACAATACGATGTGTACTATCACGTGCTGAATACACTCACCGTACTGGGGATTCGCTTCTCGCACGAGAACTTGTAGCGAACATTCCCTATTATGCCTTCTTCTACTCCCTGGATGAAGATTGCGAGCGCTTTAGAGGTACCTTCCGGGAAGCACACGTAGAATTACGAAGTAGCCTGGAATATTTGTGCGCTGCTCCGCCGAATGTAAGGAGAATGGGGGGTGTTGTTGAGGCTCTGCATAAGCACAGGGTGAACAATGAAGAAGTTCGCTCCAGAGTGCAAAACTTTGGCGATAGATTCTACAAAATACTGCAAATGCTATGTGCAGAGGACATGAAGATTAGCGATGATCCTATTGAGCAGAGCAGGGTCGTTGAGGCAGTTCTTGGGGAATGTCTGGATTATTATAAATACCGTCTGAGTCGTGTGCGTCATGCAGCAGACACTGAATCCGATCTTTTCGACTGCGTCGTACAGAAGTACGTGGGCGAGCTTTTTGATTTCCGCGGAAGCGAACACAAATACCTGGGAGCCAGGCTTGTGGTGCGAGAATTTATCGACTCGGTCCTGGGCAATGGTGCCTACATAAGACGTGTAAGCATATGTGCGCACTATGCCAGGGTTCAAGGACAGCAACCCAGTAGTTCTGGTACTCAAGGAGAAATCGACGAGTGGCAGTGCGACGAGAGGTACACTGTGGTGGTGAATGGCTTTTTCGCCCTAACGTGCCTGATGTGCAAGCTTTCCTCACAGTTTTGCAACTCTCACCTGACAACCTGCGAGGGCTTCAGACAAGCGCGTGACGTATACCACAGGGACCATAGAACGTTTGCCATGTGTCGCTATCTCTTCCCGGGCATTGGCATAGCTGTTTTTATGGGTGTGCTTTTGGGGCTTGTATTTGCTAGTGATGACCGTCCGGATATCAAAATCTGGAAAGGTTTCATATCCTTCTGGGCCATCATGATGGTGTGTGTGATCGCGTATGTCTACTGCGATCACGAGCGCGGTGCCATTCAACACATGCTTTCGGAACTTGAACTTGCGCTCAGAAACTACGTATCTGGCGCTGCTCATGACGGTAGTGAAGCGTCTGGAGAATCTACCGAGGGCGTGGATAATGCAGCCCTAGATGTGGAACTACGCGACGTTGTAGTGACGCATCCTCCTCGCGCCGACGGTCCGTCCAATGAGGTTACATCTGTCTAAGGCGCCACTGGTCATGATGCCGAGACGCGGAGGCATCATTGCGTCTGCACAAACCTCATGATTCTTCTGCGACAGTTACGCATATGACTACCTGATGCAATACGATATATGGGCTCGCATTTTAATTATATGGAAACCGATTTACCTGTATATGAGGTAAGGCGAACACGCTATCCTAAATGTTGTCTACTATATCGGCAGGAAGAGCATGATACTCATCAGATATATAGCTAGGTGTTGCTTAGCTGTTTGTTTCATAAGTCTAGGTGCATTTGCTGGATCTCAGCCCGAACGCGACCCGGACAACTTTTATCTGCGCATAGGCTACACTCCATCTTTTGGGAGCATTCGGGATTTGCAAATCAAAATTCCAGCTGCGTCTGAAAACCCGATCCCCTTGCGAAAGGACGCGACTAGCGAAGAAGCTCTGTCGCGCGATGGCTTTCGGAACTATCTTGGAGAATTGTCCGGTCCTACAAACATTTCGTTCCAGCGTGATAACCTTCGTGGCTTCTCGGGGGCTGTGGGTTACGCACTCAATAACATAAGGGGAGAGCTTGAGGTGGTGTATGAGAGATGGCCCGTTTCGAAGATGCGTGGTCGGTCTTGGAGAGAGGGCGATTCGGTGTTTCTTTTTCCGAGGGTTAGTGAAACAGTATTACGAAGGTCAGACGTATATAACACGCAAAGGACAGCCAAGGCAGCGTCTGAGCTCCTTGATGACGCGTATGTCTTAAGGTTGCAGTCCATACTTCACAGGATGCGGGGCGCGGACAGACTTGCTCGACAGTATGAAGATGCGTACAAAAATGTTATGGTGGTGCCAAGGGCCGCAGCGGAGCTCTTGAGAAGGGTTGCCGAAGTTTATAAACCAGTGGGACAGTATTCCAAGTTTGTTGCGAATACACTGGAGCAGGCTGTAGCTGCGGATCGGGCACGGTTTACAAGTGCTCTTGTTGAGCCTGCCACAGAGGGAGGGGTGATCATCAAGATCCCTGAGGTTGGGGTGACCACCGCCATTGCAAATGTGTGCTACGATGCGGCATGGGAAGTGATCGGTGGCATAACTCCATACGCGTGCTTAGGTGCCGGCCTGAGCTTTATCAGGATAGTTGAGGGGAATGTAGCCGAATTTTCTGGTAAGGCAGGCTTGGGGCTGGGTTACGAGGTAACCCCGAGAGTCACGATGTTCGCGGAAGCCATGTACCATAAGATTGCGCACTACGATAAGTACGACATTCCTTTCACGCCATTAGTAGGTAGTGAAGCGAAGTTTGGGCGCAGTTGGGCGCATGTATCTTGCAGTCTTTCCTATGTATCGTGGGGAGTTGGGCTGCGAGTTCTACTATAGATAGGACTGAGTAATACGGGTCTCGGTTGCGTGCCGCTTGTGATACGGTCAGGGTTTAACCTCTGGCACCTCCAAAAATCGAGGTCGTTGCTGTCACTGCCATCGATTTTTAGCTCATGTGATCGGCGCGAATAGTCCATGATTGAGGGGCGATGGCGTAGCGCCGGTCACCTTGGCAACAGTTCTCAGAATTTTCAGCGTTGCCTCATGAGAGCACTGTGCAGCAAGGCAAGCAGTTTTGATTTTCCCTGTGAGTCGGGGAACACGTCTAGAGATGCAAGTGCGGAATCTATGTAGCCCGCAGCGAATTCTACCACCTGTTCCGCGATGTCCTGAGACTTGATGTACGAGAATGCGGCGGCTAAGTCTGCGGGTGCGCCATTCAGGGCATTCTCCAATAGCTTCTTGTCCTCCTGGTCTGCATTTGCATACGCAATGATCAGGGGGATCGTGACCTTGCCGTCGCCAAAGTCGCTACCGGAGGGTTTTCCTAGATTTTCGCGTTGTGCTGTGTAGTCCAAAAGGTCATCCATTATTTGAAAGGCGATGCCGAAGTTATATCCGAAATTCCTCAATGCTTCCCGCTCGGAGAGCGAAGTTTTCGACAACACAGCCGCGGATTCGCAGGTGGCTGAAAATAAAGCAGCGGTTTTAGCCGATATTATTTCAAGATATTTCTCACACGTTATGTCCAGGCTGTTACTGTGTAACATTTGTTGAATTTCTCCCACGATGATCGTACTTGAGGCCTGTGAAAGCACCGACAGGAGGCCAAAATCTCCACAGGATACGATCCACTGGAAAGCAACTGCGAAGAGAAAATCCCCCACCAGAATGCTAGTCTTGTTTCCCCATATGCTGTTGGATGTACGCACACCTCTGCGTAGCTCACTCTGATCCACAACGTCGTCGTGTAAGAGGGTTGCGCTATGTATAAGCTCTACTGCGGCGGCGACTCGTATTTTTCTCTCATCGTCCAGCGCAAGCATTTTGCAAACTGCCAAGAGCATCACGGGCCTAATGCGCTTGCCACCTGAGAGGATCAGGTGCTGAATTACGTTGGTAATGTGTGAGACATCACTGTTGCTTTTGTCGACGATAAGCCGTTCCACCTGCTCCAGGTCTTCCGACACAAAATCCCTAAGCTCGTCCAACGATTGTTTGAATGTGTGTGACATGTTCCTACTGATTATAAGTGTAAGCGACCATCGAGAGCGACATTACTAGCGAGATGATAGCAACAACCCACATTCTGGCAACTATTGTTGGCTCTTCTAAACCCATTTTTTCAAAATGATGGTGCATGGGCGCGATGAGAAAAAGTTTACGCCCACCGGTAAGTTTTGAATACGCTATCTGCGCCATTGACGACAGTGCTTCCAGGACAAACACGGAACCCGCTATTGCAAAAATTATCTCGCACTTCAGCATAATGCTGATAAGCCCCAGGACCGCACCGATGGGTAAGCTGCCCAAATCTCCCATGAATATCTTGGCTGGGTGTGCATTGAACCACAAGAAGCTCAAAGAACTGCCCACAAGAGCTGCGCAGAACAGTACTGTGTTACTCACGCCATCAGCCGGTGACAACAAATGACCCACAATGCCAAGGATTGTTGCGGATGTCATGATCGGTACTATGGCTAGCCCATCAAGGCCATCAGTCAAGTTCACGGCGTTTGACGATCCAATAATCACTGCGCACGCAAAAGGGATGTAAAGCCAACCCAAACTGATGGGTGTTCTGGAGAAAATATAAGTGCTTGTCAGGTCCACCGGAACGCGCGATAGCATAAACAAAATCACTGATGTAATCAGCAACTGGCATATTATTTTGGTTAGTGCGCTCATGCCCCTGGGATTCTTACTCGAGATTTTTAGGTAATCATCGACCCCACCAAGCACCGCCGAGGGCACGAGAGCCGCCAGTATGATCCATATGTCCCAATACCGCAAATCCCCGAATATCGCTGTTGCCGCTATACACGGCAACAGTATGATGACACCGCCCATAGACGGTGTCCCTTTCTTTTTTGCGATATGTGCTTTCGACATGCAAGCACGTATGGGGTTGCGCCCTTTCTGTAAATTGCGCAACAAGGCAACAGTGCGGGGCGCTATAACAAACCCCAGAGCCAAGGACACCACAAAACAGCAGACATAAGACGTCCCGGCGACCGTGCCTAGCATGCCCTCCTTACTACACCCTAGATACCGTAGTAGTTGACGAATTCTAAAGGATGTGGATGTGCACGCAAGCCCTGAACCTCCGACCGCTTCAGCTGAATGTACGAGTCTATCTGTTCGCTAGTAAAGACTCCACCTTCGAGAAGAAAGCCCCTATCTGCGTCTAGAGCGTCCAGTGACTCTTCTAAGGCAGCCGGTATAGACGAAAGGCCGTGAGCCTCAGGTGCACCGATATTATACAGATTCCTTCCAATTTCCTGAGGAAGAATCTTGTTCTTGATGCCGTCCAACCCGGCCATAAGCTGTGCCGTGAAACACAGATATGGGTTTGCCAAGGGATCCGGGAACCTGGTCTCTATCCTTACAGGAGCAGGATTATCACTAGGCACGTGTGGCACACGAATGGCTGCAGATCTGTTCTCATGAGAATAAGCTAACCACACGGGAGCCTCGAAGCCGGGCAGTAACCTCTTATAACTGTTGGTTGACGGATTCGTAAATGCGCATATAGCCCTACCATGCTTTATAACACCGCCTATGTAGTTGAGACATAGCTCAGAGAGTTCCTTCTTACCATCTCCCGCAAACAAGTTTTTCCCATCCTTCTGCAAAGACTGGTGGCAGTGCATCCCATTACCGTTGTCTCCGAACACAGGTTTGGGCATGAAGGTGACGCTTCTCCCGTAGGAACCTGCAACACTGCGCAGGACGTACTTGCACTTCTGGACATTATCTGCACATGCAACCAGTTCCGCATACTGAATCCCAATTTCGCATTGCGAAGCGGCAACTTCGTGGTGATGCAGCATAGGAGTAACTCCCACTTCGGCCAACATCATCAGCACTTCGGAACGCATGTCGTGCAAGGAATCCGCCGGAGTGAGTCTTAAGTACCCGTCCTTAGGCTTTATACAGTACCCATGCGTGCTGCCGCGGCTATTGCCCACTTCGCTAACAACCTCCTGGCTTTCCAGCTTGAAATGTGTATGGTAAGGGCTACAGCTGAAGTGTACGTGATCAAAGACGGAGAACTCCAACTCCGGGCCAAAGAAACATTTATCAGCTACCGCAGACGACATCATGTACCTCTGGGCCTTACGCGCGGTGTAACGCGGGTCCAAGGAATAGTCTGAGCTCTCATATGGACTCACAACGTCGCATATCACAACCAAAGACGGTTGAGAAGAGAACGGGTCCATGAACGCAGTGCCAACATCGGGAAGCAGCAGCATGTCAGACTTTTCAATCGGCTGCCACCCAGGAAACGAGGAACCGTCATAATTAAAGCCATCAGCGAAAGCTTCTGCCCTGAGTGACGAAGCATCGTAGGTCACATGGTACCATCTTCCTTGAAGGTCAGTGAACCTTAGGTCAACAAACCTAACGGAATTCTTTGCAACGTAATCTAATAAATCCTCTGCACGTGAAAACACAATAAAACCTCAGCATAACCAACACAAAACCCAGGTACCAACGAAACCCAGGTACCAACGAAACCCAGGTACCAACGAAACCCAGGTACC
>JBQEQV010000018.1:0-7507 GCA_052043585.1 Anaplasma sp.
GTCACCAGCAACTCTTCAGTGCTCTTCTTCTTTAACTCACATAGGTCCAATACCCTGCCTACCTCTGTGCCGCTGCCATTAGCCTTTTTCTCAGCCACGGACCCAGAAGAAGCTCCAGCCCTTCTTTTATTTTTATTGAACACAGGGTTGACCTAAAAACGCACACCCACGAAGAATACGCACGAGCCCGGTGCAACAACCGAGCCAACTAAAACAGTAAAGAACTCAAACTACGCCTCCTCTTGGCGATGCACCTCTTCATTCATGCTTTTGACCCTTCTTTCCCTCTCTGCCACCATCTGAGCCCGCATAATCGCTTCATCTAGATCCGCCTGCGAACACAAGCCAAGCAGCACCGGGTCTCTAGGTTTTATGTTACTAGAATTCCAATGCTCTTTGTTTCTCACTGCAGCAATAGTAGCCTTGGTAGTCCCTATCAGCTTAGCTATTTGAGAATCATGCATTTCCGCACAGTATTTCAGTATCCAACACACCGCGTCAGGTTTATCTCTGCGCCTGGCAACAGGAGTGTACCTGGCACCCCGCCTCCTGGACATCTTACCGCTTACGTTCCTGTACGTGACTAGCCTAGGAATCCTAGAAGGGTCTTTTTGACACGCTTCTATTTCTTCTTTTGTAACCTGCCCCATGGCAACCGGATTGCAGCCTACCACACCCTTGGCAACCTCTCCGTCAGCTATACCCTTGACTTCGAGCAAGTGGAGCCCACAAAACTCGGCTATCTGCTCGAAGGTGAGGGCCGTGTTGTCGACCAACCACACAGCAACCGCCCTGGGCATCAACGGAGTACCCTCATTGCTCGATGACATAATTCAAAGAATCCCCAACTAACGAAACTGCACAGACCCCAACACTAGACCACAACCTCTAAGAATTGGTTAACCCTACAACGTACAAGCCTAGCCCGACCCAGGTCCAGCCATGGTAGCACAAACACCTTCCATGTCAAGGATTTTCAGCCATCTTAGGACATTTCAGGCTGCGTACCATGGCATGAGAGTGACATCTAGTCATCTATCTTGGATGAGCGTCGCGTAGAACGTCGTGTAGAAGTTCGTTTCATCACAGTAGCGTTACAATAGCATTGCTAAAGTGATTATTCGCTGTACACTTTAACAACATCGCCTATAGGTGGTGCTTTCACCGGGCACTTCACCTTAGCTGGAGTGTGGTTATGCTACAAAAATTCATGCGCCATAGTTCGCTAGGTCCATGCTTGACACTGCAGACACAAGCATATAAGCTGGAGCCCATGTTTGTTTTAGGCATGGGGTTTTATGCCGAAGTTGAAGACCAAATCCTCTGCGAAGAAGAGGTTTAAGGTCACTGCAAATGGCAAGGTGATGTCTGCTCAGTCCACTAAGCGTCACGGCATGACCAAGAGGAGCAAGAGGAGCCTCAGGACCCGCAGGGGTGTGGCACCTATGAGCGCGCCCGATGCACGCATGGTCGCGTCTTTCATGCCGTATAGTCTTTAATGTAGCGGGGGTTTTATGGCTAGAGTCAAGCGTGGTGTCACTGCCAGGGCTAGGCACAAGAAGGTTATTGCGCTTGCTAAGGGCTACAGAGGCAGATCTAAGAATTGTTACAGGGCTGCTCTTCAAAGGCTGGAGAAGGCCATGGCCTATGCGTACAGGGACAGGCGTAATCGCAAACGCGATTTCAGGCGTCTGTGGATTGTGCGGATAAGTGCAGCAGTCAGGCAGTATGGTCTGAGATATTCTCAGTTCATCAAGGGCGCCACCGTGTGTGGCATAGAGTTGAACCGGAAGATGCTTGCAGAAATGGCTGTAAATGATAGGGCGAGCTTCGAAAAAATTGTGAGCACTGTTGCTAGCACTTGTGGGTATCCTGGTGTCGCTGGTCAACAAGGTACGTGATCTCGCTAAGGAAGCGGAGACTCAAATAGCGGCCTGTGGTTCCGCGGAAGAACTAGACCACGTTTGGTCCCACTATTTTGGTCGTTCCGGGACTTTGGCCTCTATGCTGCGCCAAATTGCCACGATACAAGATGTAGAAGAACGTAGGGCCGTCGGGTCTGGCGTAAACGAGATCTGCACAGAATTAAAGCGTGTGATCCAGGACAAAAAATCAGAGCTCATGCGCGCACAGGCTGAAATGCAGCTTAGCAGCGAGCGTATTGATGTCACTCTGCCAGAGAGGCCTAGGATTTTCGGCAAAGTACACCCTATATCTGGCGTCATAAGGGAAATACGGGATATACTAGGCGAGCTGGGCTTTGCCGCGGTTTACGGACCAGATTTGGAAGATGAGTTCCACGTTTTTGATGCGCTTAACACCCCTGAGCATCACCCTGCCCGTACCACGAACGATACATTTTACATGGCCAAAAAACTCGAAGGTAATCGGGTGGTCCTGAGGACGCACACTTCGGCAATGCAGATCCGCACCATGAAAAATAACCCCAGCTTTCCCATTAAGATCATATCGCCAGGCAGGGTATACAGGAACGACTGGGACGCTACTCATAGTCCCGTATTTCACCAGGTAGAGGGCCTGTTTGTGGACAAGAACGTAAACATGGGGCACCTGAAATATTGCATCAACTATTTCCTGAAGAGGTTTTTCGCTCGTAAAGTAGAAACCAGAATGAGAGCCAGCTTCTTCCCGTTTACGGAGCCTTCTGCGGAGGTAGATGTAAAAAGCAAGAACCAGGGATGGATGGAGGTGTTGGGCTGTGGTATGGTGCACCATAAGGTGCTGGAAAACGTAAATATTGATCCGGGTGAGTATCGTGGATTCGCCTTTGGTATGGGCGTTGAGAGAATGGCCATGCTCAAGTACGGCATCACCGACCTCAGAAATTTTTACAGCAACAAACTGGAGTGGTTGGACCATTATGGTTTTTGTTTCACAGATATGCTTGGACGACACTGCAGCGTGTAATGCGTGGAGTCAGCACGTTAGACCCGGTGGGCCTGATCGTTGCACGGTCACTTGTACACTAATCGGCAGGGTGTAATGCATAGCAAGGGTGTCATTATAACTGGGGCTACGCGTAGACTTGGCAGGGCTATGGCAATTTTTCTCGCGGCAAAATTCGGCTATGATGTCTTCGCGCACTATCATGCGTCACATAAAGATGCATTGACTTTACAGGCGATCATCCAAAATACATACGGCAAGCGGTGTTTGCTTTTCCAATCGGATTTGCGAGACTCTTCATTTCTGGACAGATTGGTGCAGCATGCTTTTGCAGAAATGCCTTATTGTAACATGCTAATCAATAATGCTTCGATCTTCCACAGCGGCGGTTTTAAGCAGCTAAGCATGCAAGAATTTGAAGATAACTACAACATACACGTAAAGGCACCTTTGTTCTTGATGCAGCATTTCGCGAACGCATGCACTGGAAAAGGCACCGTGATCAACATCGTCGACACAAATATCACGCGGTTCAAGACCAAGTACTTCGCATATCTTCTATCCAAAAAATCTCTGGCAGACCTTACCGTGATGGCCGCGGAGGAGCTCACTGAGAACATGCGTATCAATGCGGTGTGTCCAGCGAAGATTCCGGACCATGAGATCAACAACATAAGCTCGTTAGAGGAGATCGCTGATGCTCCCTGCCTACAAAACTTTCTGGGCGTAATTGGCACCTTGATTGATTCTGGAAATCCGCTGACTGGGGCGCTGTTGCACGCAGATGCAACCGGGGCTCTGAGTGCGTGTATACGACCAGCTGAGCAAAAACTCTAACCGAATCAGCGCCCTTCTTAGCAGAAGCAATATTCCTAAGTAGTGCCACACTTGATCACAAAACCATCACACACAACAAAAAAATTCCTGGCAAAAGCCTAAAAACCAATCAATCTTAGAACCTTAGGTTGGCTATGCTGAAGTTATGGACGTCATAGTACTTGCTGCAGGAGACAGTAGTAGGATGCTCTCCAAAATACCAAAAGCCCTACATAAGTTGGGGAATGCCCCAATAGTCGAGCATGTGCTACAGCTTGCCAGTCAACTCCACTCGGAGCGCGTTGCGATAGTTGTGAATTCCATAATCAGCGATAATGTCGCAATGCTGGCAGAAAGGCACGGTTTGCACTTTGAAATCGTCATTCAGCACGAAGCGATGGGCACGGGCCATGCAACCCAACTAGCAATTTTGACCACACTGCAAGGCTCACCTGAAGAACGCCTACTGGTATTGTACGGGGACACTCCCTTGTTCAGCAGGATCACAGCCAACAAGATGCTGGAGCGGTTGTCTGACGAGTTCCCAATTATTCTAGCGGGGTTCCAGTCATCAGACAGGCAGTATGGTAGAATAGTTGCAGATAATGCCGGGAAGGTTCTCGCAGTTGACTCCACATACAATGCAGACCGTCTGGCAAATTCCGGGGTGATCGCGTGTTATAGACAGGTGATCAGTGAATTATTGCACAACATCAAACCCGTAAATGGCGAATTGCGGCTTACAGACATAGTGCAGCACGCTGCAGCTCGGGGCATTGGAGTTGGCTATATCGTGGCGGACAAGCGCGAAGCAATTGGCATCAACACACAGGAGGACCTGGCCTCGGCAGAAGCGTGTTTTCAACACAACAAGAGAACAGAACTGTTGCGTTCTGGGGTTACTCTGGTAGCTCCCGAACATGTTTTTCTCTCCATGGATACACAAATAGCATGCGGCGCCACCATTCACCCCTACGTGGTTTTCGGTCCAGGCGTAAAAGTGGACTCATACGCCGAGGTATTTTCCCACTCGCATTTGGAATTTTGCCACATTATGGAGAATGCACTGGTTGGACCGTTTGCCAGAATTAGAGGTAATTCAACCATCAACAAGCGCTGTCATGTGGGAAATTTTGTTGAAGTGAAGGAGTGCGTCTTGGACGCGGGAAGCAAAGCAAAGCACCTCTGCTATTTGGGAAATTGTCATGTCGGTGAGGAAACCAACATCGGTGCCGGAACAGTAGTGTGCAACTACGACGGGCAAAGCAAGCAATCCTCCAACTTTGGTGACAGCTGCTTTGTAGGTGCAAACAGTACCATAGTTTCGCCCGTAAACGTCGGGAGCCACGCCATTATAGCCGCAGGAAGTGTCATCACAGACGACCTACCGCCACATAGTCTGGGCATTGCAAGAAGCAAACAAACTACGAAAACCAACTACAAACAAAATCGAGAAAAAAAGACAACCACGAACGCCTAGTCGCATAAAAACGCAACCGGGAGAAGACCATCACCTATAGGGAGACAGACCCAAACCGTAGCAAACCAACAAAAAAACTAAGCTATCACAACGCTATGCAGACCGCGCCTGCACCGTAATGAGGCCCTTGCGTATAAACCAGGAAATCCTATCAGTAGGCTGCGCGCCCACGCCCAGCCAATAGCTAAGCCTCTCCTCATTCACCTTCAAAAAGCCTGGCTCTCCACAGGAGACCATAGGGTCATAGAAACCCAGAAGTTCAATGAACTTGCCATCCCTTTGCACTCTGGAATCGGAAACCACTATCCTGTAGAAGGGCCTCTTCCTCGCGCCAAGCCTCATCAATCTCACTTTCACAGACATAGCCTACGCCGAGTCCCTCTAAAAACCGCCAGAGGCCCTCATTGTATCACTGCAGGTTGTTGAGTCAAACTAAAAATTTTTCAATGTATTGCTGACAAATTTAGCGTTTTGGTGTATAAATGGCCGCTTCGTGGTGCTGATGGTCTCGATAGGCGCCGCAGCGGATTTGGCATGGTTTGTGCCAAAGGTGAATTTGGGGGATTGGGTTGCCATATTGGTCCCCGTGTTTGTGATTTCTGTCTATTCGGGGGTTTCGGTTGTAGTTGTAGTGGTATGTGGTTTCCCCAAGTTGGTTTGGAGGTTTTATGGGTCGCAACAGAATAACGAAGGCGGTGTTGTCCACTATAGTGTGCAACACTCTCGTATGGTACGACTACGTGTTGTTCGGGAGTCTGGCAGGAATAATAGGTGAGCTATTCTTCCCTCGGGAGGATGTGTACTCCTCGCTGCTCAGTAGCTTCTGCGTGTTCTTTGTGGGCTTCTGCATGCGCCCGTTCGGGGCAAGTATCTTTGGACATATAGGGGATCGCTACGGTAGAAGAGTAGCGCTTACTATCTCAATTATAGCAATGTCATTACCTATAGGGTTTATGGCAGTGATCCCAACTTATGAGCAGGTTGGTGTGCTCGCTCCAGTATTGCTCGTCATATGCAGGTTAGTTCAGGGCATATCTTTGGGAGGGGAGTCAGGAAACGCCACGTTTTTGATAGAGCACTCGAAAAAAGGCAATACGGGATTGTTCGGAAGTTTTGAGGTATTGAGTGCAGTTCTGGGTTGTGTATTCGCCTTAGCAGTTAAAATTTTGGTGCGACATTTCACTGGCGACGACTTTGGAGTTTGGGGGTGGAGAGTACCCTTTGCAGTCGGGTTCGTTGTGGGAATAATAAGCGTTTTCATACGGGCAAGGGCTGGCGAAAGTCCGGCGTATGAGTTACATTCCGAGCTACATTCCGAGAACGAGGAGCAGGGTATTCTGACCAATGAATCTCCTGTGAGACATCTTTTGAAACATTACAGAAGGCCGCTGTTGCTCGCGATCTGTATAGACTGCATAGAGAACTGCGCTTTCCACACCATCATGGTATTCTTCATTAGCTTCGTGCAAGACTTCTCACCTTTGGCGACGATTGACCCTCAAACAGGTGAGATGATCGAGATGGTGATTGTGATCATGTGTGGGGTGTTCACAGTGGCTTTTGGCGCACTCTCCGATGTTTGGGGAAGGCGAAAAGTCATGGGCATGGCTTCTGCGGCCCTCCTTTTCTTGGCACTGCCGGTGTTTTGGCTGTTGAGCCAAGGTAGTGTTTTGTGTGTAGGGTTGGGTTACTTGCTATTTGGTATACCATTTGCTGCTACCCTTGGCCCATCAAGCGCTGCAATGTCTGAGTTGTTTCCTACTAAGGTGCGCTACACTGGGTTCGGTATTGCGAGAAATGTAGCGGCTGCGCTTGGTGGCGGGATTGCACCTGCTTTTTGTACATGGTTAATCTGGGTTACTGGCTGGCACATATCACCTGGGCTTTACGTAATGTTCTGGGCCCTGGTCTCGTGCATTGCCCTAAGTCAGATCAAGGGGAAAGATGTGTACAGAGACTGGATCACCGGAGCAGATGCTCGAGTATCGACTACCGTGTAAGAGGGTAAAAGGGCGGAACCGGCGCCCTTTCCCTTTCGCAGTCTGGGGAGGCCAGCCATTCTGTGAACTCATTTGCTCTGGAGTCATACTTAGCACCTTGACTCCCCTCCTCCCTTTAGCACGGAGGTCAGCCCAGTGTCACCAACCTCTCCTCCTGTCGCGTCTTGGTGCCACCAATCCCCTTTACTTTCACCCACACACTTCCAATGCTGCCAACCTTTCCTTTTCTTTCGCCTCACAAACCTAGAATCTACACACAAAATACCTTTTTTTTTCCTCGCACCCTCTATTCCAAACGATTATT
>JBQEQV010000019.1:0-6922 GCA_052043585.1 Anaplasma sp.
GCTCCTTCCTTAACTCCCTTAATCGGGAATCTCTCATATCCAACCTCAACCTCAACCCTAGCTCCACCTACAGCATACCCAACAGCTCCCCCCAGGCGTTCGCCGCCCCTAAACGCCCCTGCCCTTTGTTTGTCGAGATAGTGTGATGTTACAAAGCGGAGAATAGGACATGGATGTGCATGCCAGTTTATTATTGTCGAGGTAGCATAATTGTCAAAGGGGAGGGGGTTTGGAATGTGCTTCCGGTACCGTGGCTTAAGGCCCTGCCATCCTACTTGGATCTTTCTGTAAAAAGGCCTTGCGTTTTTCTTCAGGGTCTGCATGAGAACCTGTGAATATTTAATGCTTGTAGCTGTGGCTGAATGTCAGGTATACAGTACGCCTGGACTGGGCTGGTTTATTTCAATACCTGTAAGGTCTTAAGCGGCGCTGAGGTCCTTGCTATGGATGAATTGATTGGTGGCGGTGCAGGTTTGAGTTTAAGGTACGGGGTAGGTTGAAAAGAAAGTTCTTGCCTAACTTACTGACAATTTTTCGGGTGCTCACAATACCTGCGGTGGTTGCCAGCTTCTATGTAAGTTGTGAGTGCGCACGGTACCTGACTTTGGCCATTTTTTCCCTTGCTTGCGTAACTGATTTTTTTGATGGGTACTTGGCTCGTGTATGGGGTGCGCAGTCCCGGTTTGGCAAATTGTTTGACCCGGTTGCGGATAAACTCATGCTGCTTTCGACATTTGTAATGTTGGTGTATATGGGCGACATTGGTGCCTTTTCTGCAGTCTGTGTTGTCGTCATGGTTTGTAGGGAGGTGCTCGTATCTGGGATGCGTGAATTCCTCATTACCATGGGAATCGGCTTGCCGGTCAGTGATATGGGGAAACTCAAAACTTTGTCCCAAATGCTGGCGGCAGGAGTCCTCATCGTGGCGCGCGATGAAACTGTCATACTTGTGGGTGAGATACTACTGTACATCGCAACGGCGCTGTCTATCTACTCAATGTACCTGTACACCCGCACAGCTGTGGAAAAGACAGGAATCTAATTATCTGCACGCAGTCGCAAGCCAGATGCTCACGTTATTATTAGTGACAGAAATTCCTGAACCCTGTGAAATACATGGCTATATGACTGTCGTTCGCTGCCTCTATAACCTCTTTATCGCGCAATGATCCTCCAGGCTGTACTATGGCCGATATCCCAGCAGAAACTGCATGCTGTACGCTGTCCGCAAAGGGAAAAAATGCATCAGATGCCATAACAGTACCAGCACAATCCTGCGCCTTCCTCACCGCAATCTCCACACTGTCGACCCTGCTCATCTGGCCCGCGCCCACTCCCACTGCACGCCCATCGCGCGCTATTACGATGGCATTGGACTTCACATGCTTGCAAACCCGCCATGCGAAGAGTAGATCGGATAATGCTTCTGGCGACGCCTCCATGGTCGTCACCCTGAGAAAATCGTTAATGCCAACTGAGCTCGAATCTCGCTCCTGAACCAGCAACCCGCTACCCAAAGTGCTTTTGAAAACCAACCTATTACCTGTATTCAATTCACACTGCATAATGCGCAAATTCTTCTTTGTACGCAGGATTTCAAGTGCATCCTCCGCGAAATCTGGGGCCACTACGGCCTCTATAAATACACTTACGACTTTTTGTGCGACTTCCGCAGTTACCCGCCTGTTCAGCGCTATCACCGCTCCAAAACTGCTTTTTAGATCACAAGTGATGGCCTTTTCGTACGCATCACCTATCTCGGTGGAAATCGCAGCGCCACACGGATTTCCATGTTTTATCACAGATACCGCAGGAACATCAAATTCGGCCACTATCTTGGATGCGGACTCGATGTCCACCACATTATTAAAGCTCAACTCTTTACCATGAAGCTGCTTTATGGGCAAATTCTCGGGCAACCCATTCTTGCAAATGCTGTACAAAGTTGCCTTCTGATGAGGATTTTCCCCGATCCGTAAATCCTGAACCTTTCTTCCGTGTATTATCATCTCCTGAGGCATAAACTCCCCATCTTGGCGCTGCAGCCAGGCGTGAATGCAAGCGTCATATGAGGCTACAGCTGCAAACGCCTTTGCCGCCATGCGCCTTCTGTACTCCTGAGTCGTTGCACCCTTATGCTCAGACATCTCCTGCATCAGCCCATCATAGTCATTCACATCTGATACGACGGTGACATGCTGAAAATTTTTGGCACCAGCCCTAAGTAGGGTAACACCGCCCACATCAATGTGCTCTACCTTCAAAGAATCATCCACGTCCTCAAGCCCGACGAAGTGTTGGAAGGGATACAGATTGACCACTACCAAATCTATGTTCAACAACCCTAATTTCCTGGACTCAGCGTCGTGGCTGACTCTGTTAGACAGAATTCCAGCAAAAATCTTGGGATGCAACGTTTTCACTCGTCCATCCATCACCTCCGGATACCCGGTATAGTCGGAGATTTCAGTGGCTTTTATGCCGACTGCCTCCAACGCTTTATAAGTGTTTTTTGTAGCAAGTATCTGGAAGCCATGTTCGATCAAAAACCTGGCTAATTCCTCAATACGTGTTTTGTCCGATACGGATATAATGGCGGTTCTATCCGCCGATAAATCGGTCATGCTGATTACTTAATCATTGCCAAAATCTGTGCTTCAGATGCCAACTCGTCGCCCACGTATGCGTAGCACTGAAACCTGCAGCTACTTCCACGCCGATGAGCGACGGCGGCTTTTATAATTAACGTATCCCCAGGGACAACTACCCTGCGAAACTTAGCGGAATCTATTGACATAAAGTACACAGACTTATTGTCTGCTGCATTGTCTCCAGATTCCTGCGCAATACACAACATGGAGGACTGAGCCATAGACTCCACTATCAACACCCCGGGCATCACAGGATTATCACGAAAATGTCCCATAAAGAACGGCTCGTTTAAGGTGACATTCTTCATTGCAACTATGGACTCCCCCGAAACGCACTCCAGGACCCTATCCACCAACAAGAACGGGTATGCGTGAGGCAGCATCCTCATAATTTGTTTGTGATCCAACTGCATAGATGACCCACTAATCTCCCATACTGACTCTCGACAGGTCCCTGTTTAGAGTCTCCAAAACCTTCTCCGAGATGTCTGCCTCCGCGTCCACGTATGCAGCCTGATTTCTGGGCATGAACAACACGATGGTAGCGCCTAATTCACCAGCCAAACTTTTCGCTATCTGCTGAATTTTGTCATGCACCTGCCCCATAGCATTCCCGTACATCCCCTCAAGCTCCGATGTTTTTGTTGCAGCGTCGCGGTTGAGCGCATCAACTTCCTTCCTGAACTCCGCAACCTTAGCATCGAATGCCTCAGAACTCAAAATGCTTTTCTGCTTCATGAGCTCATTCTCACTTTTGCGCAACTCTTCGCCCCTACGCGTGAAGATGCCCTGCAGCTCAGTTCTCTTCCTGTCCAACTGCGCCCTAACGTTCTTGGCTACTAACGCTTCCCCGAGTATCTTGTCCGCATCTATGAATAACACTGGCTTTGTGGCCGCAGTTGCGGGCGGAGTCTCCAAATCATTACCCTCAGCACCCGCGCAACAGAAGAACAGGATTAGAGAGAGAGAGATTGCGAAAAATCTAGACATGTTAAATACCTGCATCTGTAGAAATCCTCATTCGATCTTTGATGTCAAACTTCTCTGCGACTAATGGGAACCCGAAATCCACCCGTACAGGCCCAAACGGGGAACGCCAGGAGAACCCAAATCCTATCGACAATCTCGGCAAATCGCTAGTGTCATAACCCTGTCCTTCCTGATCCAACCGAGACAGACTAGCCACATCGGCAAACACGGAACCCCGGATTCCCAAATGTTCTGGAAGACCAATTGGGAAATCAACCTGCGCGCTTACCCCATAGAACAACTTACCACCCAGAGCCTCCTTGGTAACCCGGTCTCTCGGACCTATACCTGAAGTAGAAAAGCCCCGGATTTCATTACTGCCTATAAAAAACCTCTGTCCAATCCTCACCTTCTCGCCTGCATATGCAAACACATACCCGAATGCAGGCTTGACCTTCAGCACAATACTGTCGTTCAACCCACGCAATATAGGGAAAAAGTGCGCACTTGACGCTTCTGTCTTCACGTAGTGTAGATTACCACCCACCCCGGAGAATGACTGACTTATCTTGGCAAGTACGCCGCTACTCGGCCTGTAGGCACTATCCAAACTGCTGTACGCCAACGAGTACCCTATAGCGGAATCAAAGTGCTTACCTTCCTGTTCCCTGATATATAGTGAAGCAGCCTCGCCAATGTTGTGTATACTGTGATACTTGTAAGAGTACTGCAGAGACCCTGCCACCGTATCAGTAAGACCGCAAGACAACCTAGCGGACACCCCAGCGTTTGTACTGCTAAACGGCCCCTCAGAAGGCAACAATAACTTATCTAAACTCTTGGTAGAGGATGCGCCGCCCTGTCTAGAGTAAAAAGCCCCGACACCAAACGCAACGTCGCTATCTAGCAAATTCGGAGTTACCAGATCCAGCATACCTGACAAGCTATTCATGGATCTGGAGAGGTCGAACGCCACAACCTTCCCTGTCCCGAATATATTGCGCTCTTTGACGCTAATTTTACCTACGAGGCCGCTAGCTGAGGAGAAACCTGCCCCGATATCAAAAGAACCTGTGCCTCGCTCTTTGACCTTAAAGCTTAAGTCTACGAGGTCCTCAGAGACCTTCTGAGTCTCAACATCCACAGACTCAAAAAAGTCCATATCCATCAGCCTTTTACGTGACTGCCTGATGGCCACAGCGCTGTACACATCCCCTTCGGCAACGCCAAGCTTGCGCCGCATCACAAGATCCAACGTCCTTGTATTACCGACTAAATTGATCCTGCGTATATAGACACTACTTCCGGGAGATACGCTATACTTCACGTTCACCGTATCGCCCTGCACCTCGTAATCGCTCTTCACAGACGCGAACAAGTTCCCTTTACCATTCAAATATCCGGTGATGCGGGCAACCGAGCTATTGACCAACATAGTGTTGAAAACTTCGCCCTTCCTGGACAAGACGAGCGCCAGAAGATCCTGCTCCATTCCCTCATAGCTCTGCACAGCATCACTTAAAGTAATGACGCTATCACCGAACCGATACTTCTTTCCCTCTTCTATAGAGAACACTACAGTTGCGCGCGAGAGGTCCGGACTTACTTCTGACACCACTGACTTGACTCTAAAATCGAAAAAGCCCCTGCTTGCGTAAAAATCGCGTAAAAGGGATTGGTCCACCAGCAACCGTTCAGAGAAGAACTTAGTGCTCCCACTGAACAGACCGAAAAACTCTTTGATGCTGTACTCCTTGGAAGCCACTACTGCCTTCAATTCAGTGCTTGAAAACACCTTGTTCCCCACGAATCGAATCTCTCCGACACGCGTAGATCGGCCCTCCAGCACACTCAACGTAATGTCGACCGCATTGTGTTTTGTGCGACTTACGGAGTAGGAAATCTTCGCTCCAAGCATACCCCGGCTTTGGTAAAGTGCGTGCAGGGTGGACAAATCGTGCCTAAGTTTTGCCTCGGTGAAGATGCTCATTGCCTTCAATTGCAACACACCTTCCTCAAGGTTTTTATCACTAAACGTCCTATTACCGCGGATTCTGATGCTACGCACTACAGGATTTTCCTTAACCCGGATTATTAACTCACTTCCCACAATACGGATGCTTACCTTAGAGAATAAGGAAGTTGAGTACAGATTCTTAATAGCCGAATCTACCTGAGCCTGCGTAATATCTCCGGTGAGAGGAAGCTTAGAGTAAAATTGCACGGTGCCGGCATCCAAACGCTCGTTGCCTACCACCTTGATCTTCACAACACCCGCAGCCGAGGGTGTTGTGAACCCCATGACACAAAAGCACGAAACCGCACAGAAAGCGAAAACAAAAAAGTATCTCATAAAACTCACTTCAAAATGCTCTTGACGTCATTGAAGGTGACAAAAACCATCAGGGACACTAGGAGCACGAAGCCTACAGCCATCACGAAGTTCTGGTACTTGGGATCAATAGTTCTGCGTCGGAAAATCCCCTGCAGCACATATTGCAACATGTACCCACCATCCAGCAAGGGTATGGGTAGCAGATTGACAACCCCCAGATTTGCGGAAATCAACCCCACAAACCACAACCCCTCCTTGTTCCTAATAGACTCACCAGAGTGCTTTGCTATCCTCACGGGCCCACCAAGCTCGTCTATGCCGCGTGCACCTGTCACCAATTGCATGACTGCAAGCAACGCTATCCTGACGATTCTGTAAATGCACTTGAAGGACTCCTCAGCAGATTGCAACACAGGAAGCCTTCTAGCTCTGGTGTTCTCCGGCGAAATACTGGCGGATATGCCTAGTTTACGTACATCGTCGGACCATACATCAGGTCCCAACCTCACAAGATGCGCCACACCGTCGCGCACAAATACGATCGTCAGCTCTTGGCTACGACTCCCAGCTATGTAGTGTCTTATCTCTTCGAACCACGAAACTTCATGCCCATCAACTTCTACGATCCTGTCCCCAACTTCAAGCCCTATCTTCTCAGCCACACTACCAGCAAGAATGCTCCCTACAACCGGCACAGGACTCATAACACCTCTTGTGCTGAACAACACAAAAAACACGAGAAGGGAAAACAGGAGATTCGCTGCAGGCCCGGCTGCTGCTATGCAAAACCTCTGCCACAGGGGCTTCTCATTGAATGCAAATAACCTTTCATCTTCGTCAAGTTCGTCCTCTGGTGTGCTGCCCAGCATCTTTACATACCCACCCACGGGCACCAAGCTAAACTTCCACCTAGTCCCGGATCCGTCAGTGATGCCGAACAACTCCGGGCCAAACCCAAGGGAAAAAG
>JBQEQV010000020.1:0-48840 GCA_052043585.1 Anaplasma sp.
GTTATGTTGAGGTTCCTTCTCCTGTGCTCTGCCATGCTTTGTCTGAATGGATGCCTATTTGCCTCGTTCGTACAGCAAAACGGGTATCCAGATGCGGGAATTCGGCTTTGGGACGACGTTAAGGTTGGAGAGCCTAAAAGCGAGATTGTAAGGTTACTCGGGTCTCCAGTGATTGTGGAGGGTGGCGTATGGCTGTACCCATCTTGCAAGATGTACGGGGTTGTTGCGTCCATAATCAGAAAATATAGTTGCACGGTGCTTAAGGTGTCGTTTGACGATTACGGTTTGGTATCCAGCATTGAGCGATTCGAGGTCCCCGTGCGCCGTCTTACCAAGTCTAAGGGGGTCGGCACACAGATTACTGGTATTAATGATGGAGCTTGGCGCAAGATTGAAGGCGTCTTCGACAGATTTTTGTTAAAACGGCCCCCCGTCGCCAAGTAGCTCTGTCCAAAACGGGCCCTGCTGAGGCGTATCTGCCTTGCAAGTTTGAGGGTAGACCCACCTTTATTATGAGGGCACTTACCATCATAGACAATGCACAAGCTCTGTTCAAACGGGCCCTGCTGCACTCCTTCAACGCTGCTGCCTTGCAGTTTGAGGGTTATATGGCACAGCCGATATCCCCCGTGGCCGGCAACTGTACGTATCGTGTAGGTAGCTGACATCCCCGCCAGCGTGGATATCCATTCCTATAAGAATGCACTTACTACCATAAACAATGCACAGGCTCCCGCAAGTGAGCCCCTACTGAACCTCTTCAACGCAGCTGACTTACAAGAGGGTAGACCCACCTTTATTATGAGGGCACTTACCATCATAGACAACGCATAAGCTCTGTCTAAAACGGGCTTCTGCTGAGGCAAGGCTTCCCCCATTCTCATCTCCAAGGTTCACATCACCACATCAGCGACGGGCCGTTTCCATTAGGTCCGTAGCGGGCACTCAATTTTTTCTTTCGGTCATTTCTGACTCTTCAGCAGCTGCACAGCTTCCTCGAGGGTTATGTCCTTGCCTCCCTCCCCCTTGAGGGCCACATTCTTTTTGTCGCACTTTAGGTAAAAACCGTAGCGCCCGCTGCACACGTATATCTCCTTCCCGTTGTCGTTTAGTCCCAACAACCTGGACTTTTTCTTTTGCGCCTGACTATCGATTATACTGATCGCTTCTTCGCAGGTTAGATCGAGAAAATTCGCTTTGTCCTTGACCGAAAAATAGGTCCCATTGTACAGAATGTACGGGCCAAATCTACCCAAACCCAACTTAATGTCCTGGCTTGTGCCCGGGTAACACCCCAGAGTCAGCGGCAAAGATAGTAGCTTCTGAGCCACATCCAAGGTGATATCCTGCACCCCCCGGGGAACAGCCACACGCTTTCCCTTTGCACCATCTTCACCTAACTGCAAATATGCTCCATACGGGCCATTCTTCAGGATAATTTCCTCCTGCGTCTTCTCGTCTGTGCCCAATACCTTCGGAAATTCATCCCTGCCCGCACTCGCGTCGCTTCCTATACTCCTTATATACCGACACTCCGGATATCTATTACACCCAAGAAACGCCTTGCCCTTACCTAGGTTCAACATGAGCTCCCCTTGGCCACAGCCCGGACATAACCTATTCACCGTTTCCCCGGCATTAGCGGAAAAAGCATACGTCTCCAAGTCCTTAGTAATGGACTTCAATATTTCGCCTACTTCTATCTTCTGCACCGACCCCACATCTTCAATAAATTTACTCCAGAACTGGCGCAAAACCTCCTTCCAGGCCATACTCCCGTTTGAGATAAGATCCAACTCTTCCTCGAGATTGGCAGTAAAGTCATACTCAACGTAGCGGCTAAAAAAATTGGTCAAAAAAGCGCTGACGATTCTCCCTCGCTCACTGGGGATAAACCTCTTTTGCTCCAATTGAGTATACCCCCTGTCCTGCAGCACAGAGATAATTGCAGCGTACGTAGACGGCCTGCCTATCCCTATTTCCTCCATTTTTTTCACCAAGCTCGCTTCGCTGTACCTGGGCGGCGGCTGCGTGAAGTGCTGGTTTGGCAAGACTGCCAACATGTCACAACTTTCCCCGACTTGTAACCTGGGCAGCATCTTCCTCTTGTCATCTTCCTCTGTGCCATAAGCCGCATAATAGCCATCAAACGCCAGACTGGAGCCGGTCGCGTGCAACCCTATGGACCCATCCTCAGACTGAATATCTACCAGAACCTGATCCACAACCGCAGACTCCATTTGACTCGCTATACTCCTCCTCCATATGAGATCGTACAGCTTCAGCTGCTCAGCCGTGAGGTACTGTGCGATGCTATCGGGGGTCATAGTGATATCGGTAGGACGTATCGCCTCGTGGGCCTCCTGAGCATTCTTCACCTTCTTCGAGTATTGCCTCACGGACTTGGCCAAGTATTTTTCCCCAAACCGCACCTTGATCGTATCCCTAATGTAGGATACCACCTCAGAGGAGATGTAAAACCCATCTGTCCTCATATAGGTAATCAGCCCGACTATCTCGCCACCAATGTCAATGCCTTCGTACAGCTTCTGAGCAATCATCATGGTGTTCTTCGCCGAGAAGCCAAGCTTAGTCGAAGCCTCTTGCTGCAAACTGGATGTAATGAATGGAGGACTCGGATGGCGCTTCGTCTGCTTCGTCTCCACATTGGAAATGCGATACCGGCAATCCTCCACGCGCTTAGCCATTTTATGGGCAGTTTCAGCGTCGGTTATGGAAAATTTTTCAAGCTTTTCTCCATCACAATACTTCAAAGTTGCAGAAAATTCCTCATTATTCTGACTCTTCAGATTTACCCCAATATCCCAGTATTCCTGAGAAACAAACTGCTCTATCTCGTGTTCTCGCTCACAGATCAGGCGCAAAGCCACCGACTGTACCCTACCCGCAGACCTACTACCTGGCAATTTCCTCCATAACAAAGGGGACAGCGTAAAACCTACCAGATAGTCCAGCACTCTACGCGCTTGCTGCGCGTGAACTAAATCCATGTTGATGTCGCGACAATCCTTCACAGCGGACGTGACGGCCCTTTTAGTCACCTCGTTGAAGACCATCCTGTTAATTGCAACGTCCTTCCCGATGGCGCTTCTTTCGCGCAATACCTCAACTATGTGCCAGGCTATCGCCTCTCCCTCGCGATCAGGGTCCGTAGCCAGATATATATCGCTCTTTTCAGCCCCTACAACCTTGACAATCTTATCTACGTACTTCTCCGACTTAGGTATAATCTCGTACACCATACTAAAGTCGTTGTTTGGGTCCACGGAGCCGTTTTTCGCGGGAAAATCTCTGACGTGGCCAAAAGAGGCTACCACTTTATACTTCCCTCCCAAATATTTGGCGATAGTCTTCGCCTTGGATGGAGACTCTACAATAACCACGCCCATTGCTAAACCTACATGAGAAAAACGCCTCTCCCCGGAGCTAGCATCCTAATATTACAAAATAAAGTTCTTGAAAAGGATTTTGATGCGACAGTGCTACAAAAAAATTCCGATATCAGGGCCGGATTAATATGCCAGGGATGAAATTCAGATCTTAGCACCGCGTAGAAATAGATCCCTCGTCTGAACGCAGGACGCACAGAAAACCACCCTACTGCCTAGATAAGGAGTACCTCAAGTTCCTTAGGGATTCGCTGTATTATATCATCAGCAATAAGCCCGAATGCATGCCTCTTTCCGCACTCTCCGTGTATCCATACGCCACAGCACGCAGCAAAAAATTCCGGCATGCCCGTGGAAATAAGTCCAGTAATGATACCCGCAAGCACATCCCCACTACCCACGGTTGCCAGGGCACTTGGTGCGTTGTTATTCACAACCACTCTCCCATCTGGAGCGGCGATAACAGTATCATGCCCTTTTAACACAACTATGGCTCCAGACATTTTCGCAGCACTCCTAGCCCTTTCCATAACACTGCCATTTAGCCCAGGGAATATGCGTTTGAATTCCCCTTCATGAGGCGTTATAACAACACTCTTTCCAGAAATGTGTGACAAAAACGCATCGGCATCATCTTGAAAAACAGATAGGGCCCCAGCATCTAAAACGCACTTCTTGTTTAGATTCAGAACCGCAAGCACTTTTTCCTTCAAATATTGGTCCGATACTTCGCCACCGGGACCTATGAGCAACGCAGTGACTCTAGAGTCATAAAACGCCTCTTCATACGTTTTATACATCACAGCAGTGAGCGAGCCAGCGTACAGCGCAATCTCACTGTCCTCACATGCAACAGCAACCGCCCCTGCACCTACCCTCAAAGCCCCAAGCGTAGCAAGTTTCACTGCACCAACAGAACGCATCCCCACAGAGCAAACCACTGCATAGCCACGATTGTATTTGTGAGATTTATAATCAGGTACGGGAATGAGCTCCTTCCAGAGAGATGGGGAATTGCGAAAGGCGTGTGACCCAAAAACCTCCAGGCCAATGTCCTTGATGCATATTTCCCCAGAATAATATCTTCCGGGCGAAATTACGTGCCCAAATTTCAAACAAGAAAACGTCACAGTGAGATCTGACTCAATTGCAACACCCATGATCTCCCCTGTGTCACTATTGATACCACTAGGTATATCTATGGACACAACACGCTTGTCACTGGCATTTACTTGCTCAATCACACCCAACGCATCCCCTACCACTGGGCGTGATAATCCGATACCAAATATAGCATCTACAACTATTTTCTCGGGAATAGAAAAGCCATCAAGCGTTCCAGAATCTACACCACCAACTAAGTCTCCATGGCGGCCAAATTCCAATACCCTAACTTGCCACCCAGCACTCCTGAGAAGCCCAGCTACAACAGCACCATCCTTACCATTGTTCCCAGGACCGCACAGAACTAAGACCGGCTGTTTAGAGAAATGCCGCACCAACTCCTCGACCACGGCGGCACCAGCTCTGCGAATCAAGTCAGCCTCACCGACCGGGGAACTCCTATCGCAAACTCTGAACTGCTCAACAGAAAGAATGGCAGTCACCGACACCCCCAAGCCAAGACAACGGACACGACAGGCGGCACGCGCGGGACACAACCTCTTCAGCCACTACCAGGCCAGCAACGCCGGCTATGCGTACTCACTCTCATCAGAAGGCACCGCAGCAGCGGCACCGGCTTCGCTACGCACATTCCTGACAGCACTGGCTCTTCGCCTAGATGCAGAGGAAGACACGGAGTCGGACTTGATGCGCTCGAAATCCCTGCGCCTTTTATGCCACCCGTAGGTGTACATGACCATTTTATTCTCTATAAGCACAATGGCCCCATCCGGGTACACAACCATGTCCATGCCCCTCTTTTGAGCCTCAGCGAACTTCTCCCTGTACCTCTCCCGGTACTCTGGATCATCGAAAATTGAGGGCTCTTCGTCATTCGCGCTAGACATCACGCATCCGGAAATGCCCAACAGCCGCACAACGCGCACAAAAATTCATCTAACAACACTCCGTAACCACACAACACTACAATCAGCGCAAACCACGGTGGCATGGTAACACAAAACAAGCCGCAACAAACAGTATGAGTATAAGCATGTATCACATTTTTTCCATTAGTGATAATTTTATCACTTCTAGTTGCCATTCAGTTTGTTGTAAAAAATCTTCAATCCATTGAAGTTCACAAAGAGACCTGATAGACTCGGCCACGGTTGTATGCGGGGCTGAGTGTGCGCGATGGTGTCTCAAAGCAAAGAGTCGGAATACATTCGCAAGCTGTTTGGGATTGATGACGTAGATGTGTTGGGTATACGCGCGTCTGCACCGGATGTGTGGCGCACTGCGCAGCTGAATGAGGTCGCAGGCCAGCTACTCCAACTTTTGATAAAGGCCGCTGGAGTAAAATCCGTTGTGGAGGTAGGAACTTGCATCGGCTTCTCCGCCATATGCATGGCTAAAGCAATGTCTCCCGAGGGACAAATTTACACCATAGAGAGAAACAGCGACTCCGCGTCCACCGCCGAATCTAACATTCAGAAATGTGGTGTCGAAGATAGAGTAACCGTGCTTGTCGGCAACGCCACCGAGCGGCTTAAAGACCTGGAAAATATCGCCCCGTTTGACATGATGTTCATCGACGCAGACAAGATAAGCTACTGTGATTATCTGAGCTGGGCAGAACGCAACATCAAGAAGGGGGGGCTTATAGTCGCTGACAATGTATTTCTCTCATCGACAGTATTTGAGGATACATCCGCACTCGGGATCTCCAAAAGCGCGCACAAAAATATGAAAAACTTCAACTTGAGACTGGCAGACAAAAACAACTTCCTTTCCTCTATATTCCCAATCGGGGACGGAGTGTCGGTTGCAGTGAAGCTGTCCTAACTCGGTTGCTTCCATGCAACACACATCGGAAAATAGTGACATATGTCGCACAATGGGTTTACAAAAAGGCCCTCGAGTTCCATGTGTGCTCGGAAACCCTCACGCTGGGAAGTGACGTTGCAAAATTGCTGTGTCTCGCAAACTAGCGCACATCTCCCCTGTTCCTAAATCGCCGTTATCATCCAAAACATCATCAGGATTCCCGGTGCATGACGGTTTACCTTTTCTGTGAGCACATATTGCTGTATCATCCCGAAAGGTTGGCATATGCGTGGATCATGCGCTCCGCTCCTACCTCAGTGCTAGCTTTTTGGGGTTGTAGGTGAAGAAGAGATATACCGACAGCGAACAGAACAACAAAGTTGACTTCGTCGCGCGTGATTATGGGATCTCGAAAATAAGAGCCTCAGCTATCGTCATTTTGCCGCTGTTATGCGTTTTTAGCATATACCTATTCGGAATAGAGAATGGGTACGTTAGCATGGTGTTTAATTGCCTCTTCACAAGCGCCACAGTGCTAGTATTGTTACAAAAACTCAATAGGTATCCGAAACTCATTGCGGCCATAGAATACCAAAACATGATTTTCGCGAACGCTCTCAATCATGACACCGAATTTTGCCTAATCCTAAATGGCAATGGCAACGTGGTGTACTCGGATTCGAGGTTCAACGCCAGATTCAGGACTCTGGGGAGGAGCCGTCCATTAGACCTCTCCAGCATCTTGAAGCTGGGGAACCTGAGCGATAAGGAAATATCGAGGTTCTTGGACGCATTGAAGAACAAGTCGCCCGTTCGCACCTACTTCTCGGTGAGTGAGAAGAGTATCGTCTCCAATTTTTCGCTCATCCTCGACCCCATAGCAAACAATCCGCAGGTCGACACATCTAAGGAGGCCACGTTTAGCCTATTGCTCAATCCCCTCTCGAGACCGCAGGATTATTTCGTCCTCAAAGCAACAAAAATCACCAAAGAGGAGGTGCACGAAAGGCTGCTGCACAGACATAAAGTCGGGTCGTACCTGCTCAACCAGGATGGGGTGATCATATCCGCAAACGAGAATTTCCTAAGGATCTTCGAACTGGACGCCATCAAGCGCCATACCACGTTTGCCGACTTGCTAAGCAAGAATCAATTTGAGGCCGGGGAAGAAGATGAAATGATGTTCGTCACGTCCACCGGCATCACATTCAAAGCACATGTCACTCAGGAGGTGTTCTACGACAAAAGCAACAGCAGTTACACATGTGGGCTACTAACGCCGAAAACATTTAGCCTAACCGACTATCAGATGAACCCATGCTTCATCCATGCCCCAATAGCGATGGCTCAGTGCGACCCCGATGGCAAGATTCTGAAGTACAACAAGGCGTTTGAGGCGCTGACCGATGGGCAGAATCAGGAATACATTTTTGCACACATGACGTCAGTGCATGGCAAAAAGATCAAAAAGTACCTGCAGGGTAGTGGCATAAATAACATGTCGCTGGAGGGGCAGCTGTGTAACAAGACGTACGTCAAGGTGTATATGAACAAATTGGTGTACAACGGCACAGTGTCGGTCGTGTGCTATATCACCGATAGCGCAGATAGGAAAAGTCTGGAAACGCAGCTGGAACAATCCCAGAAGATGCAGGCGATTGGACAGCTAGCTGGAGGCATTGCTCATGACTTTAACAACATCTTAACGGCCATCATAGGGTTCTGCGATCTACTACTGATACAGCATCCAGCTACAGATCCCTCATTCCGAGACATAATGCAGATAAAGCAAAATGCGAACCGCGCGACAAACCTGATCCGGCAGCTCATGGCCTTCTCCAGGAAACAGACGCTTCAACCCAAAATACTGGACATCAATAACATAGTTGCAGATTTATCACAGATGATCAAGCGCCTCATAAGCGAAAACATAGAGCTGCAGATATATTATGAGAAGGACATAGGACTGGTAAAAGTGGATTTATGTCAGTTGGAGCAAGTCATAGTAAATCTGGTAGTGAACGCGAAATCAGCCATGAGTGAGCAAGGTGGGATCTTAACTTTGCGCACCTACAATCTGCAAGTTACTGCTTCCAGCATGCCCAAAGGCATGTTCGTTCCCGACAAAGACCATGCGGAACATGGCGAGTATGTGGTACTTGAGGTGATTGACACCGGACATGGCATAGACAAGCAGGTCATCCGTAAAATCTTCGATCCGTTCTTCTCCACAAAAAGCGAGTCCTACGGGACTGGGTTGGGCCTGTCCACCGTATACGGAATCGTCAAGCAGACCGGGGGCTATGTGTATGTCCAAAGCAAGGTGGGAGAGGGCACCAAGTTCATGATACTCCTGCCCAGAGTGTACTTAGCCGAGGGGCAGCGAGTGGAAGAATATTCGCTGCCGGATGAGTCCACAGATGCCGATGACTCTCTATTGGAAGATGTGCAAGAGCCAAACAGTCGCATCTCTGTGCTCTTGATCGAAGATGAAGATCCGGTAAGAGCGTTCACATCAAAAGCGCTAGAGAAGCGAGGGTTTCGGGTAATAGACACGGACTCCGGAAGCGAGGCAGTAAAAATCGCGCGCGACACACCTATAGATATAGTCATAAGCGATGTGGTGATGCCGGGCGCCAGCGGCCCTGAAACCGTATCTGAGATTTTGAAAATACAGCCGAACGTCAAGGTGATGTTCGTGTCAGGATACGCAGAAGAGGTGTTTCATCAGCATAAAAATATCAATCTCAACGAAATGTTCTTTCTATCGAAGCCATTCACCCTAAAACAGCTGCTGCAGAAGGTCAATGAGGCCCTCTCTTGCAATGCGCGCAGCTAAAACATGAGTCTGCGTCGCGGTCTTGCAAGAACCCATGCAATAGCTGTTCGCAAACTTTAGGTCCATCATTCACTACGGATCTCCCATTTTGGTGGCGCGCAATCACAGATCATCGCACCACTGTGACTACCGATCACAGCCTCATTGGCAGATCGTAGTTTCGTAAACCCACCACTCTGGACGCTGGGCTCTTAAGTATTCCGACGCAAAATGGGCCTTCTCCCCATCCTCAAATAGAGCAAAGCACGTTGCACCACTGCCACTCATCCTGGCAATTTCACATCCCTCGAAGGACTCCAAGGCCGTCAGTACGTCACTAATTTCGGGTACCAGCGATATGGCAACTTCGGTCAAGTCATTGCGAGATTTCTTGATCAGATCCAGCCAACCCTCAGCAGTTGTCGGCGTCTCCGTAATGCTCTCAGAAAACTTCTCGGGGTTGTAAGCCTGAAACACGCTCCTAGTGCTCAGACGCGCATTCCTCGGTTTCGCTAGCACCACATGCTTCGGCAAATCAATACCTTGCAACACCTGTGTGTCGTTACAGACCTCCCCGCGAACAAAGGCCGTTTTGGACTTCATACACACCAAGACATCGCTCCCCACAGAAGCCGCAACGCCCTCGGCAGCAGACTCACTTATTCCCCAACATTCGCTTAATAATTTTATGATCGCCCCCGCATCTGCTGACCCACCGGCCAGTCCCGCAGAAACGGGAATGTTCTTCCTGACTTTGACATAGACATTCTTTACTACCCCCATAGGACACCGCCTAACCATGTGCCCTATGGCCCTCTGTACGGTATTATCACGCTTGTCTATCCCCAAGGATCTCGTAAATTTTACGCCCCTTCTTCGCAACCCCACATCAACATCAAGCGTATCAAAAAGCCTGATAAACGCAAAAAGGGACTCCAGCTTGTGGTAGCCGGAAGCGGACTTCCCTACCACGTGCAGGAATAAGTTAATCTTTGCCGGAGCGTTTATCAAATATTTGGCCATCACTCCGCACCTCCAGAAGTGCCACCTCTAACATAGTCGCAACCACGAGTCAATATTAAAATCTTAAATATTTTTGATACAGAGCCCCGTTCAGTGTTGCTACATGGATATCAGTGGTGTACCATCTACTCCAACGATCTATGTAAAATAGGGCCATAGTGAGGCAGTTCGTGTCCGAGTATCCGGTCATACTGGCGCCGATGTCTGGCGTTACTGATATGCCGTTTCGCTCCATAGTCAGGGATTTGGGCGCAGGGCTTCTCGTGTCTGAGATGATAGCAAGCAGAGCTATGATCATAAAAACCCGTCAGAGTATTCAAAAATCAACCGTGGGACAGAATACCGCGGTACAGCTGGCGGGGTGTGTACCCGAAATAATGGCTGAGGCCGCGAAGATAAACGAAGACATGGGGGCAAAATCCATAGACATCAATTTCGGATGCCCGGTCAAGAAGGTGGTGGAGGGTCATGCGGGATCAGCCCTCATGAAAGATGAGCAGAAGGCTGCACAAATAATGGAGAGTGTGGTGAAAGCGGTCAAAGTACCTGTGACGGTGAAGATGCGCATGGGTTGGAGTGCGACTGATCTCAATGCACCGAGGCTGGCCAAGATAGCAGAAGACTCCGGTGTAAAGATGATCACGGTACATGGAAGGACAAGAACGCAGATGTTCAGCGGGAAGGCGGACTGGAAGTTCGTGAGGCAAGTCAAGGAGTGCGTAAAGATACCGGTCATTGTGAATGGAGATATACGAACCTTGCAGGATACTATAGACGCACTTGAACTCTCCGGGGCCGATGGCGTAATGATCGGTAGAAGCGCTTATGGAAGGCCATGGATCATAAAACAGGCACTTCATTTCCTGAAAACCCGGGAGGTACTGTCTGATCCATGCGCAAGCGAGAAACTTGAAATAATATTGAGGCATTATGACACTGCCATAGACTATTATGGGCAGGACATAGGAGTGAAAATTCTTAGAAAACACTTAGGATGGTACAGTGTATCCAGCGCTGGGTCCGCACATTTTAGGGCGATGATCAATACTATGATTGATCCAAAGGCTATCAGAGAAAAATTAATAGAATTCTTCGGAAAATAGGAAAAGCTTAATATGAAGGTCGTAAATCATTGGACACTGTGTCAAATATATGGTAGGAGGGACCTTTGTCAGCAATGTCACCGGGCGTGTGACCGGCGCGCTTTCCGTGAGGCTGCGGTGTATCCGCGCGTAAGTCTTGGCCCTGGCGGCCCTGCGATTGTAGGCTAGAGTCGCGGGTTTTTGGCCTTGGGGCACTGCGCGTGGGAATTTCGCGCGCGTTTCTCTTGGCCTGTTGTAATTAGTGGTTGTTTGGTTTTTCCTTTGCGGGATTCACGATGGATAAGGAGCTTGTAAAAAATCTCATAACTAAGGGCATAAAGCAAGGCGGTGTGATCACTTTTGATGATATCAATGATGCGCTGTCCGACGATGAAGTAGTTTCATCTGAGAGCATAGACGAGACCATATCCCTATTGCAGGATTCTGGGATCAGCGTTCTAGAGCAGAGTGACGAGGAAGAGGCCGATGCAGCGGTTTCAGAGGAGAGCGCAGCAAAGGACGATGAGGACGAGTCCGGGCTCCGGTCCTGGGACTTTGGTCAAACAGACGACCCGATTCGCATGTATCTATGCGAAATGAGCTCAGTAGAGCTTCTGTCCCGTGAGGGGGAGATTGGGATTGCAAAAAGGATAAAATCAGAGAAGGTCAGCATGCTTCGCTCCTTGATCGGGGCGCCGCTGGTGCTGCGCATTTTTACGTCGTGGAGGGATGATCTGCTTAATCAGCAGATGATGCTGCGGGACTTGATAGACCTTGACGCGAACTATAGGGGCGAAAACCCTCAACAAAACTTTGAGGATGGAGAAGAGAGCAAGGAAGGAGAGTACGCCGGCGAGCAGGCTATACAGGAAGAGGAAAGCGTAGATCAAGACAGCGGCGACGTTGACGTCGAGGAGGATGAGGAGGAAGATTCCTCTGGGGGTAACGCTTCAATTCTTGAGATGGAGAAGGCACTCTTACCCAAAGTGATTGCGGCGTTAGACGCGACAATAGAATCTGCTGAGCAGATTTTGGAAATGAAGAAACAAAAACGGGATGGTGGACACTACGACGAGAAGTTGTACGATGAGCTGCATGAGAACATTTGGGAGCTTGTATCTCAAATGAAGCTCAGTGATTCTGCCGTGCTGTCCGTCACCCAACAGATTTACAGTCTCAGCAAGGCAATAGCCGCAGAGGAGGCATCTCTTGCATCACTCGTTGAAAGCTACGGAGTAGACAGAAAGAGCTTTTTGGAGGCGTATAATAACAACACAATTTTCGAGTACGCCGGAAACTCGCCGGAATGGAGGAACCTATTAGAGAAGGAAAGGGACACCTTAGTGGCGATGCAAAACAAAGTGAGATTGCTCTCTGGGGAGGATAGTCCGGGAAGCTTCAAGGCTATGGTGGCGAAAATCCAGAAGCATGAGCGTACCGCCAATAAGGCAAAGCAGGAGATGATCAAGGCAAATCTCAGGCTTGTTGTGTCAATAGCGAAGAAATATTCCAATCGTGGGCTACAGTTCCTGGACCTCGTGCAAGAGGGCAACATAGGATTGATGAAGGCGGTTGATAAATTTGACTACAAGCGCGGGTACAAGTTTTCCACTTACGCCACATGGTGGGTTAGGCAGGCAATCACCAGGGCCATCGCAGATCAGGCACGTACGATCAGAATACCCGTACATATGATTGAGACTGTCAACAAGATCAATCGCACACTGCGGCAGATGTTGCATGAAATAGGCCGAGAACCAACCCTAGAGGAGCTTTCTGCAAGGCTTAGCATAAACGTGGAAAAGATCCGCAAGGTAATGAAGATCGTCAAGGATCCGGTAAGCCTTGAGAGCCCGATCGGTGACGATGACAGCAGTACTTTTGGGGATTGCATAGAAGATAAGAGAGCAGTGAAGCCCGAAAATGCGGCGGTACTGGCGGATTTGCGCGAGATCACAACGAAGGTGCTGTCGACCTTAACTCCCAAGGAGGAGAGGATTTTGCGCATGCGTTTTGGGATCGGGAAGGGAGGCAAGGACCATACGTTGGAGGAAGTGGGCAAGCTTTTCAACGTAACCAGAGAGCGTATACGGCAGATCGAGGCAAAGGCTCTGAGGAAGCTCAGACACCCTAGCCGCGCGCGGAAGTTGCGTGGGTTCTTCTAGAATTTGCACAAAAACGATTTGGCTAGTGGAGGAGTCCTGTCAGCTGGTGTTGCAGCGCGGGGCTGCACTGACGACTACGTGGGGAAGACCTCATCGCATTTTGAACTCCGGCACGCTGGGCGCAACCTCAGTACTATACGTGTTGCAAAAGCGCCGATCCTGCCGTCATCTGTTGCACTATTATCGACTATGGCTGTATGGTAGCCTCTCCCTCCCTTGTTTGCCGGTATGCACAGTTGCATTTTACCCATAGTCGGGATATCTACGTGGCAACACCGCCAGAGGATCCTACAAGACGCACAGCCCAGGTTACAAGACGCAACACCTTAGTAGTCCATGCGCCAATAAGCCAACATCGCTACAGGACTACAAGATGCACACCCCAGGTTGCGTAGCACAGCGAAAAAACCTCCGTCGCACACTATACCCCCACGGATACAGAAACACCTTTTCGCTATCTTATGTGCTAATATAAGCCACCACCGCTTAAATGCTGTTGAGCCAACACCACCACAGAACCCTACCAAGATGCACACCCCAGGTTGCGTAGCACAGCGAAAAAACCTTAGCCGTCCATGCGCCACAACAAGCCATCGCAGCTTAATCGCCGACTTGATTTCTGTTCACGTAAACGTTACTCTCACCTATCTTGTTGGCGACATAGTCCATATCGCCCTGAATTCTACATCACCTAAGTGCTGTAGAGCTAACACCGCCAGAGAACCCTACAAGACGCACACCCCAGGTTGCGTGGCGCAGCGAAAAACCTTAGCCGTCCATGCGCCAATAAGCCACCACCGCTTAAATGCTACTGAGCCAACACCGCTACAGGACTACAAGATGCACACTCCGGGTTGCGTAGCACAGCGAAAAAACCTTAGCCGTCCATGCGCCACAATAAGCCACTACCGCTTAAATGCCACTGAGCCAACACCGCTACAGGACCACAAGATGCACAGCCCAGGTTACACGACGCAAACACACCTTAGTAGTCCATGCGCCAATAAGCCAACACCGCTTAGTCGCCGACTTGATTTCTGTTCACGTAAACGTTACTCTCACCTACCTTGTTGGCGATATAGTCCAGTCGCCCTGAATTCTACATCACCTAAATGCTGTAGAGCTAACACCGCTACAGGACCACAAGATGCACACTCCGGGTTGCGTAGCACAGCGAAAAAAACCTCCGCTGCAACACTATACCCCCAAGGATACAGAAACACCCTATCGCTATCTTATGTGCTAATAAGCCATCACCGATTAAATGCTACTGAGCTAACGCCGCCACAGAACCCTGCAAGATGCACACCCCAGGTTGCGTAGCGCAGCGAAAAAAACACCTCCGCTGCAACACCATACCTCCACGGATACAGAAACACCTTTTCGCTATCTTATGTGCTAATATAAGCCATTACCGCTTAGTTGCCGACTTGATTTCTGTTCACGTAAACGTTACTCTCACCTACCTTGTTGGCGATATAGTCCATGTCGCCCTGAATTCTACATCACCTAAATGCTGTAGAGCTAACACCGCCAGAGGCTGCGCAGCTTATCGTCAACTTCCCTGGCGTGGTCGGAGAGGCTTAGTGCAACCTCGTCCCTGCCTTCAAGCCTGAGTTTCACTATTTGATCCTGAATTTCACTTAACTGCTTCGAGAGCATAAGCTTCTCCCACTCTTTCCTCACGTGCCCCTCTGTGCCCTCGCCTTCATTGGAATCACCACCGCTGCTAGCGGCAACCGCATATCCTGTTGCCAACATCTTCTGTTGCACCGAATGCAAAATCTGCTCAAACTTGGTGTCCCTGGCACACAATTTTGCCACAAGATCCTGCTTCGACAGCCTTCCCTCGTGCGCTTCCACAATGTCCACTATGTGTTGCTGCAACAGACGCATGTCCCCTGTGAAATCAAGGCCGGCAAATTGCTCAAAAACTGTCGCGTCGTACAAGAGTTCAGGACACCCTATCAAGGTGTATATCACTCGCATCTGATGATGCTCTTCCGCACAAGCCTGCACTGATATACCACCCAGCCTATTAGACCTGAAATCGTGGGCAATGGCATTCATGTTGCCACCCCAATTGCGGCTTCCATCCGATCTCTCCCCTCGTTGCAGCGCCCTAATCTGCTGATAGAAGAAGCTTTTGTAATATCTCGAAATATTCACATCTCTAATTTTAGACGTGTAGTCCCTAATCCTACCCTCAAGCATCATGCATTGCTCTGGCATCACTTTTCCCGCAGCGATCCCCATGCGATGTAGTTCGTACCCCCATATGAACTCGGAGATCAGTTGTGCCTTTTCTACCAGATTCTTGGCAGCATCAGCACCCAAACTGTTGCAAATATCACACGGATCCTTATCTTCAGGAGGCGTGACAAAGCGTATACCATGGCCAGATTGTATAATGGAAAGTGCCAGGTTGGCTATTTTTACGGACGCTGAGACCCCTGCCCCATCGCCGTCCATCCACACTACTATCTCCGGAACCATATCCCAGAGATTTCTCAGATGAGTTTCAGTCATGGCGGTACCCAGCAGCCCAACAACGTTCTCTATGCCCATCTGGCTCAGGATGAGAACATCCATGTAGCCCTCTACCACAACAATCTTGCCGAGCTTTTTCGCAGAAGCCAGTGCCGCGTGTAGGCCGTAGAGGCTTGCACGCTTTTTGAAGAGTATATTTTCTGCCGAGTTCAAATACTTTGGAACATGACTCTCTTTCAGTGACCTCCCTCCAAAGGCAATGACCCTGCCCGAAGCGCTGCATATGGGAAATACAATCCTGTTGTAAAGGCAGTCCTGTCCGTTTTTGGTCAACAAACCACTGCTTTTCACCTTCTCCGTGCTCACTTCCGACGAAAGCAGGCATGACTTTAGCCCCGAAGACGGGACGTACCCCACCTTAAACTTGCGTATCGTTTCCTCGCTGACTCCCCTGGATTTGAGATACGAAAGTGCGGTACGAGACCTGGAAAGCTGCCAAACACACCAACGCGCCACGTAATCCATCAATCCGTAAATGGAATCTGCCTCTCCGCTTCCGCTGTTCTTGGGAAGATCTACGGAGTACTCCCGGGCCAAATACTCCATGGCCTCCTTGAACTCCAAACCTTCGGTGTTTGAGACGAACTGTATTACATCCCCGTAAACCCCGCACCCGAAACAATAGAATAAACCGTTGCTGCAGTTTACGTGGAACGAAGGTGTTTTCTCTGAATGAAATGGACACAAGCCTACGTATTGGCCGCTCCCCCGCTTGGCCAGTTTGACTTTTTTCGATACAACATCAAGAAGCTGGACCTTTTCCCGTATCAAGGTTACATGATCACTGCCTGAATGACTCGCGCTCACGACTGCACCTTAGGTCACCAGTCGGATTATAACTGCAGCGCGGCCATTTGTCACATGTATACGCCACTTCCAAAATACAAAACCATCGCATCCAGTGTAGATGCCCCATAGGAGGCAATCTCACTCATCAAGCCTTCAGAAAAATATCAGCAATTTAACATCAGCACCTTAAACAGCGTACCCATGTTCTCAGTAAGACGCAGAAACCCCCGTTTGAGCTCTGACACCTGTTGCGGTGTAGCGTTACGTGAGAGACATTCCAATCTCTCCCGTATGCCAAACTTGTACAGAAACTCTTTTTGCGTTGTAACCCTACTCGAAATCTTTTTTAGGCTGCTTCGTAGAAAGCCGAAATCGACGTGCGCGGTGATATCGCATTCTCCAATGTGATCAAGAAAGCTACAATACTGATGATCCTTTACCGCCTGAATTGTGCTCCTGTACGGCGGATGCAGATATCCATAATCAAACACGATGCCTGCCCCTCCATGTCGCACAATCCTCTCTTCTATGGCCTGTAGAATTTCTGACGCGGCTGCGCACTTTTCGAATACGCTACCATCCGACATATTGCGCACATTCACGTCACAACTTGCCTTCATGGCCACAATATCCAGCTTTCCGTCATCATGGCGCACATAATGTTCCTGCCACACTCCACCAACGCTGACAAACTGCTTTATGGGCAATGCATCAAAGAACTCGTTCGCCACCATGATCGTGGGTCGCTGAGGCAAATCCTCCAATTTGCAATGCCAAAAAACACCCTCATGCTCTCTCAGCGCCTCTCGCTGCACTTCTCGTAGGAGCGCACTTGCCTCAAGTAAATGTACTTCCAGCAATTCATAATACTGCGGAAATTGACGGACTACCCCCAAGATGTCAGCCATCATGGTCCCTCTACCGGGGCCAAGCTCCACTAAGGAAAATTTTTCCGAAGTACCAGTACTCTCTAGATAATTCAGAAGCCAAATAGCGATCACTTCACCAAAAAGCTGGCTGATATCCGCAGATGTTATGAAATCCCCATCCTTGCCGAACGGGACCCTCGTCATATAATACCCGTGCGTCTCGTGATAGAGCGCGAGCTCCATAAATTTGTCGATTGCTACAAAATTTGAGTCTGAAAAGATAAATTTTTTAAGACAAAAACCCATTTTGTTAATGCATACATTACCCAAATGCGGTATTATGAACACATGACTTGGCATCACAATGCCTCCTCAGTATAAGCATTGGAGCTACCCCAAGCAACTACGTTTTTCCCAGCTATGGCTGAGTGAATTCCCGACGTATATTCGTAGCTATTTTAAGAAATTTACTATACAAATGGGATTCCGAGACCCGTGAGAGTTCTTGTGGGCCCGGTCTTTAGTAACTACCAGGGTGATATTCGTATGTCCGTCGTCAAGAAGTTCATCATACCGTGCGAGTTCGGTAACAAGGTGTCGCCGTTCGCGATATACATAGGGGAGCCGAGACCCGACGCACACCCGGTACAGCATCAAAATACATGGCTGTCGAAGGAACGCGGCGGTTCCATCCCTGAGAAGGTCAAAAATAGCCTTGAGCAGCTTCATGAGCTCGCGAAAAAGAATGGCATATGCTTCCCAGATTTGTGTGTGTACGCATTGGGCGTGGCCGAACGTAACAAACAAAAAGATGGAGAGACTGCGTAGCCGGTTATCGCGCTCTGTCCCTTAAGTAGCAAGTATAGCGCGATCATTAAGTCAGAGCAGTCTTAGCCGCCCCCTGCAGGTCGCTTTTGTGGCTTTGAAAGCTGTGCCGTCCCGTGTTCTTGCCCCCTGTTGGATTCCTCCTGCGGTGGTGCGCTGGTAGCCCCTGCGGCCAGGGAATGAGTCTCGGCAGATGATTGCTCAGTCATGTCCGCCTCGGTCTTCTGCGTAGCCATGGAAAGTAGCCTATTTAGTACGCTCGCGCTGTCCCATTTGGCACTACCAACAATACGATACAACACAGAGCCATCCCTGCCTACAATCAAGGTTAGTGGCATGGACTGCACATCAAAGTGATCAAATAGCCTCTTATCCTGATCTAGATACATGGTAAGAGTGACCCCGTACTCATCGCAGAAAGACTTCACCGCTGCTGCATCCACGTAGGAGATTGGCAAAAAAGTGATATCGCTGGCACCTTTTTGCTTCAAGCGCTCCCAGGTCACCTGCAATTCCTTCAATAAGGCGGCAGACTCCACACTCCACGGAGCCCAAAAAATCACGATCAATACCTGCCCACTAAAATCTTCCGCAGAAAACTGCTTGGCATTTAAGTCGAAAAACGGGGCAGCGGTCATCCTCATGTCTTCTTGTAGCGTCTCCCTGATGAAAGCTTTCGGGAAGCCTTTTTTATTCGCCACACCTCCTACTCCACCACCCCCAACAACCGTGGCGCCGTACAGCAGAAAAACCGCGAAGACAGTGAAGAAGGTAGCCCCAATAGCGATTTTACCCATCCTCGAACGCTTCATCCCACGTCCCTTCAGTTGCGGCACGCGAGTACTCAGTAACCCGATTTTCGAAGAAATTGGTATGCTCAACACCGTTAAGGATCTCATCCAGCCATGGCAAGGGATTCGAGTTGGCATCATATATGGAATCCAAGTTCAGCTGCGCGAGCCTCCTATTGGCTATATAGCGTATGTACCTCTTGACTTCGGCTGCAGATAACCCCTCAACATCCCCCAGAGCAAATGCGAGGTCTATAAACTCATCCTCCAGAGAAACTATAATCTTGCAAGCATCATAAAGCTCATCCTTGAGTTCCTGGTCCCATATCTCCTGATTTTCGTGGATGAAGGTGTTGAACAACCTGATGATGGACTCAGTGTGCAGAGTCTCATCCCTGGCGGACCAGGCAATTATCTGCCCCATACCCTTCATCTTTCCAAATCGCTGAAAATTCAGCAAAATCGCAAACGACGCAAAAAGCTGCAGACCTTCAGTGAAAGCTCCGAAAACCGCAAGAGTCTTAGCTACGTGCCTCTTATCACCTTTCCGCGACTCCTCAAACCGCTGCATGTAGTCGTATTTCTTCTTCATCACCTCGAACTTCAGAAACGCCTGATACTCCACTTCAGGCATCCCTATGGTGTCCAACAGATAGGAATATGCCGCAATGTGCACGGTCTCCATATTGGAGAACGCCGAAAGCATCATGCAAATCTCCGTGGGCTTAAAAATATTGGAATAGTGCTTCATGTAGCAGTTATTGACCTCTATGTCCGCCTGAGTAAAGAAGCGGAAAATCTGCACTAGAAGATTTTTTTCCTTCTCAGATAGCTTGGTCTTCCAATCTTGAACATCGTCAGCCAAAGGTACTTCCTCAGGCAGCCAGTGTATTCTCTGTTGACACAGCCAGGCATCATACGCCCATGGATAGTAGAAGGGCTTATAAACAGGCCTAGCATCCAACAAAGACATGTACAACACCCTCCCGGAGATACCTCACGGTCAAACTTACAAGTAACTCACGAATTGTCAATCACTAACCTCCGTAGACGCCGGTCAATAGTGCATTATTTCGCTGAAATTGCCCATGATAGAGCTTGGATTACTTACTCAGCCCTATGCATATACGAAAGACTTTCAGTGCAACCACAGGAATGCACCGGCGCGCCACGGTAATCATTTAATAATGCGCTCTAGTATTTGCGGCTCCAGCTAGTTGAGCCATCTTTCTCATCAGAAATACTCACACCCATATTCAGCAGACGCGCGCGTATCTCGTCAGCAAGCTCAAAATCTCCGCGCTCACGCGCCATTTTTCTCTGCTCAATGAGCTCCTCTATTTCATGTGCACTGACCTCATCCCGCATGCTGTGAACCGGCCGTTCCGGAAAATTACGAAACATCCCCATCAACATTGCGCTTTTGTTCAATACCCTAGCCAATTGCACCTTTTTGTCACTGCTATCAGTCTTGTTAATCTCCTTCACAAGCTCGTGAAGCGCCGCAATGGCCCTTGGCGTATTCATATCATCTTGCAATGACTCCAGCACCGAGCTATGCACATCCACCTCATCGAGGTCCGTATTCAATGCCTCAACAGAAAACTCTGCGCAGGAGCGGCGCATCCTGCTGAGAGCCTCCTTAGCATCAAGCACAACCTTCTCTCCCCAATCGAGTGGCTTTCTATAGTGAGTACTCAGGAAAACGTACCGTATCACTTCGCCGTCCACTCCGCTCTCCAGCAGGCCTCTGACCGTTATCACGTTACCAAGCGATTTACTCATCTTTTCGCCGCCGTTCACGGTTAAAAAGCCATTATGCACCCAGTATCTAGCGTATTCACTTCCAGGGAACGCGCAACAGCTCTGCGACAATTCATTTTCGTGATGGGGGAACATCAAATCTGCCCCCCCACCATGAATATCAAAATTCTCACCAAGATGGCGATAGCTCATGGCAGAACATTCGATGTGCCATCCGGGCCGCCCCATCCCCCAGGGACTGGGCCAACAAGCTTTAAGCTGCAAATCTAAGTCCGTAGCCGGTTTCCACAATACAAAATCACCAGGATGGAGTTTGTCAGCACCAACATCAACCCTGCTCCCATGAATCATCTGGCTCATCTTCCGGCCTGATAGCCTCCCGTAAGGCTTGTAGGACTCTATCTTGAAGTATACCGTGCCACTTCTCACATAAGCATGCCCCAGCTCAATCAGTCTGCCAATGAGCTGCAACATCCCCTCTATCTCCTCGGTAGCCTTGGGCTCAAAGGTGGGCGAAAGACAATTCAACGCCTCCATATCTTCGTGAAATAGCCTCGTGTAGTGAGTCGTAAGCTCTTTCACATCCCTGCCTTCGGCGTGGGCGGCATTTATTATCTTGTCGTCAATGTCCGTAATATTCCTGACATACACAACCTCGGAATATAGCGCCTTCAGCAACCGGAATAATACGTCATACACAACTGCCGAACGTGCATTGCCGATGTGTGCCAAATCGTAGACCGTGGGCCCGCAAACGTAGATACCAACCCGCTTGCTGTCTATGGGCGCAAAAACCCTCTCTTTGGCATGTAGAGTGTCATACAGTCTCACCACAGTTTAAATATGAAGGAAAACATCTCCATCACAAGCTTAGGACCCATGGAAAGCACAATTGCAGTGACAAAAAGCCCGAAGCATCCTACCAATACACCCAATATCACCAATACCCCATCCCTGGTAAGCATACCAAGCGCCATGGCTGATATACCACCGGCAGGAATGAAATTGGTCATCGGGATTGGAATGGATATGGAAATGGCACACAATAGGCAAAGAAGGGCTATAAGCTTCTCCCCTGTTTTGCAAAATACCACCAACATCCTCGGCCTGCTCCACTTCTCCATTGCCTTCAATATGGGTGACGTTTTTTCAATAACTGCGGCCAAAAACTCCCGCTTTACAGACTTTTTCTCCAAAAACGCCGGCAACCAAGGTGCAGAAAGCCCCATCAGCATCTGAGCCGAGAATAACAAAAGCGGCATGGATAGGATCGTGGTATATCCAGGCACCGTCGGAATGGGTATGGAAAGCGGCAGCGCAAAAAGCAACATGAGTACCCCAAACCCTCTGTCGCGGAGTATCATTTTCAGCTCATGCAGGGTGATTCGGTCACAGTCACCTCCTCCCTGAACGCTTACTTCTTCCAATATATCGGAGACAGCTCTCTCATCTTTGTGCGAAGACACAACCAAGATCCACAACAAAACACAGATCAACGGTGTGAATACCATAATAGCAAAACTGTGTATAGGAAAACATCAAAGTTGTAAGATTCCTCATGTGCCGCACACAACCTGCATGATAGCTCCATAAAACCAAAATTGGATTGATGGCTACAATGCGTGCTGAGAAGACCTTCTGGCGACACACTTTCCTTCGCGTGACACAATCGCAATATTCGGAGATCGCAGGATTAGTCATACAACTCTAAGAGCTCCCCACTCCACACACCGCACCAGAATAACGGCGCTCTTCGCAGAACATGGTGGCATTTTACCCAATAGCGCCGACAACAGACCTTTTGGACAAAAATACGATATTTTGCATCTTTCCGCCCAACTTGCACGTTTTGCGACTTCCCCTGCCGCTACATACATTGCGACATAAACAGCAAAGTCATAAGTGCGCAGAAGCGCTCAATGTCGTGGACTTGCAACCTCTTTTTGCTAGCAGCGAGCCTTCGTTGTCTCAGGTGAAATTGGGGTGGACTGTTGAGAAGTGCCGAGACCCCCCTCGCTTTTTGTGAGGGAAACAATAAAGCAATTTTGAATTTTATAAGCACTCCCTTGCGTAGAGTCACAGGCGTAGTTTACAACTAAAAAATTTAACAATTTTACAGAAAATACCAGCGTTCCGCCATGCGCGTGACTGCCGATTTGCCGTTGCAGAAAGTGAGTGGCGAAGGTTGCCGCGTTTGATGAATTAATTATGTTTTAATCGGTACAGGATATGCTATCCTGGCGCCTGGTGGATTGTCGGTGCAACCCGTGTTGTTTTCTCTTTTTTTCAAGGTACGTTAGAGTAAAATGCGCATCCCAGAAGATAGTGTTTGTAATTTCGGTGGGCATTCCGTAGCCTCCGTGCTCAAGGCACTAGATCAGAAATTTCCGGCAGGTGGTCAGGATAACACCCTGAAGAGCTTTATAAAGCAGTTCTACAACTTTTCCTACAGCACAGATGTTGAGTTGACCAGCGAGTTCCTCCTGGACATGGCTGAAGACTTATACAAGTTCTTGGGGGGACGGAAGCGTGGAGAGAGCTTGGTACGCGTGTTCTCCGTCGAGAGACCAGGCTTCCCGGAAAAGTCGCTGACCGTTGTGGAAACCGCAAACGACAACATGCCGTTCATAGTAGATTCGGTCATCATAGCCCTCAAGAAGCATAACTTGCCTATCTATCATTACACCAATGCCGTGCTGTTGTTAAAAAGAGAGCACGGTAAGGTAGTTGGCGTTGACACCTTACACAACAAATCCTCCGCAGATGATCGCGCGCGCGAGTCCGTGGCCTATTTTGTAGTCGGGCCCACAAGCAAAGCACTGCAGGAGAAATTGAAGATCGAGGTGGAAAAAGCGCTACGCTCCGTCATCTGCTGCGTGGAAGACTGGCAACCTATGCTCAGTCGCGTGGATAGGTTGCTCATCCAAATGAAGGGGGACGAGTCACGCGAGGAAATCTTCCATTTCTTGGAGTGGTTGCGTGAAGACAATTTCGTATTTCTGGGATACGAAGAGTATAGAAAGTCAAAGACTGGAAGCCTCGCACTGAAGAAGGACAGCAGCCTGGGGCTGTTGAGAGCCAGAGAAGACTCCAAACAGTTAAGCGATTGCACCGCACATAATAATAGCAAGGAGCTGTTGTACGTCACCCAGTCCAACTTTATCTCCCACGTCCACAGACATGGATACATGGTTTGTATCGGCCTGAGAATACTGGACAAATCGGGGGCCGTGGAGCGAGAGGAGTGTTTCTACGGATTCTTCACCTCTTCAGTTGCATTCCAAAACGCGCGACTCATACCAGTCGTCCGGAAAAAAATTGAGCGAGTGGAGGAGAGATCTGGCTTCCTGCGAAACGGACACAACGGAAAAGCGCTGATGGCAATTGTGCAAACATTCTCCAGGGAAGAGCTTTTCCAGTTCTCCGAGGATGATCTGTTCCAGATTTCCATGGGGATACTTTTCCTCTCTAGCAACCCCAAGGTGAAGCTATTCACGCTGAAGGATGTTGTAAACAATTTCATAAGTTGCATAATTTTCATACCAAAAAGCATCGCCAGCACAGAACTTGCGAACAAAGTAGCCTCGATTATAGAGGGCGTATTCGACGGTAAAGTAGTCGGACAGTACTACAATATGTACAACGAGTCCGATCTGGTGAGGCTACAATTATTAGTTAAGTCAGACAACTCTGCGTCTTACTCCATCTCCGCACAGGATGTGGAGAGGATAATAATAGAGTCCACAAGGAGGTGGGAGGACAGATTGCAGCAGGTGCTGTCCCAAAGGTTGGACGGTGACTTCTCTGAGTACATAAATGCCTTCCCCACAAGCTATCAAGAGTACTTCAGCCCCAACAGCGCCTGCCACGATATCCTAAAAATCCATAAAGTTCTGGAAAGCGCTACAGGCGAGGTGGAAGTTGATCTTTACCTGAACGAAGGCAGCAAACATTACCAGCTCAAGGTGTATGCACCCCTCGAAAGCGGTTTGCGCTTGTCACAGGTTCTCGATTCAGTCAAGAAAATGGGAGCCAAGATGTCGCGGCACTATAGCTACGATATCGTGATTCATGGCAAGTGCGTACGTTTACACCACTTCGTGCTGTCCAACACTAACCAATCCTTCGATTATCACACGGTAAAGGAGCAGTTCGAAACAACGCTGAAGAAAGTGTTCTGCAAGGAGACCGAGAATGATCACTTTAACAGCCTAGTGATTTTGGCGGGATTGAAATGGAAAGAAGTTCTCTTGGTGCGTACTTTGAGCAGATATCTCAAGCAAATTTCGTTCAACTACAGCCAGTCATACATACAAAAGGTTGCTCGGAAGCATTCAGATATGGTTACCTTGTTCGTTAGGCTGTTTGAGGCCCGGTTTGATCCGCACATAACCGAGGACAGGGAAAAAATGGTTGCAAGCATATGCGAGACAATCGAGGGGCTTTTCACGCAAGTTTCCGACATTGTGCACGATTACATACTGAAGTGTATGTACAATCTGATAATGGCAATATTGCGCACAAATTATTACCAAGAAGACAGAAGCTACGTCTCAATAAAGCTGGACTCTAGCGCAGTCCCTGACATTCCCAAACCCTGCCCCTTCAGGGAGATTTTTGTATATTCCAATATGTTTGAGGGCATACACCTGCGCGGGGGGCAGGTAGCTAGAGGTGGGATAAGATGGTCCGACAGAACTGAGGACTTCCGCACTGAAATCCTCGGGTTGATGAAAGCGCAAATGACCAAGAACTCCGTCATAGTTCCAGTTGGCTCCAAGGGGGGATTCATTTTGAAAGGAGATTCCTCCCCAGGGAAATTATGGGTTGAGTCCGCCGTCGAGTGTTACAAGAACTTCTTGAGAGGGATGCTGGATGTAACCGACAACATCGTGGACGGCAAGTGCGTTACCCCCAGTGGTGTACTGCGATACGATGACGACGACCCATACTTAGTAGTTGCGGCCGACAAAGGTACTGCATCCTTCTCCGATCATGCAAACCGGGTATCTGCAGAGTATAACTTTTGGCTCGGAGATGCGTTTGCGTCTGGTGGATCCGTTGGGTTCGACCACAAGAAGATCGGAATAACTGCCAGAGGGGCGTGGGTTGCCGCGCAGCGGCACTTTTGGACACTGGGCAAGGACATCAAGAAGGACACCTTCACAGCCATTGGTATTGGAGATATGTCCGGTGACGTGTTTGGTAACGGGATGTTACTGTCCGAAAAGATATGCCTGCTCGGGGCCATGAATCACAGGCACATATTTATCGATCCGTCGCCTGATCCCGCAAAGAGCTTCGTAGAGCGTGAAAGGCTGTTCCGAACCCCGGGGTCTTCTTGGGAAGACTACAATCCTGCCCTCATATCTAAAGGTGGAGGTGTGTTCTGCAGAAACGCTAAGTCCATAGCGCTCACTCCAGAAATGAGAAAATGCTTCCAAATAGAGGATGTCAAGGAGCAGAGTGTCTCGCCAAGCACTCTGATTCGGATGATGCTCAAAGCCCCTGTGGACATGATTTGGAACGGTGGGATAGGTACATACATAAAGTCGTCCAACGAGACTCATTCCGCCGTAGGTGACAAGGCCAATGATCAGTTAAGGATCGACGGGAAGGAAGTACGCGCCTGCATGGTCATAGAGGGTGGTAACCTGGGGTGCACTCAGCTAGGTAGAGTGGAGTACGCGAGTAAGGGTGGAAGGATCAATACCGACTTTGTAGATAACGCCGGCGGGGTGATTTGCTCGGACTTCGAGGTGAATCTCAAAATATGCTTAGAAATGGCAGTGAAGGACGAGTTCATCTCCACGAAGGAGCGTAATAAGATACTGCAGGACATGCTGCTCGACATCCCGGGAATACTCATGGAGCGCCACAACAAGCTCGAAACCAGGACGCTCATGCTCGAGTGCATGCAGGCTCAGGAGCGCATCGAGCAGCACCACAGAATCATGAAGTACCTTGAGAAAATCAAGATTTTGGACCGGGGAATAGAGTTCCTACCCAGTGATGAGGAGATCGCAAGGATGATTTCCGAGTCGCGCGGACTTGAAGCTCCGCAGATCGCTGTGTTGATAGCCTACACAAGAACATATATCAAGGGCGAGATTATAAAATCTAACCTGCTGAAGCACAGCTCGTCTAGCGCATACGAATCTCAATACCTGCTATCGTACTTCCCTGAATCGATACGAAACAGGTTTGAGAAATACATCAGGCAGCATAAGTTGAAGCACGAAATACTGGCTACCTGCATATCCAATGACATAGTAAACAGGATGGGCTGCGTCTTTGTGAGCCACATTGAGAGCATGGGTATTGCAACAGACACTATAGCCCGGATTTACGTCGCTATAACCCAGATATACAACCTGCGTGATATCTGGAGTGAGTTGGACAGGATTGACGGTACCGTGGACGTCGACTACTACATGGAAATCACCAGGGAAGTGCAGAAGTGCGTCGGACAGGCCATTTTTTGGCTATTGAGACACATGCACAAGTTTGTCGACGTGGAAAATAGGCTGGATGACCTGTCGTCAAAGACCTTGCTCATAGAAAACGAGATGCAAAACATTCTGTGTGGTGAGTTCTCTGATGCGTACAACAGTTCTTGCAAGAATTTTTCCAAAGGTAATCTCGATCCCAAGATAGCACAGAGGATAGGTGGGCTACAATTCTCTATCTGTGCTATGGACATAATATACCTCGCAGAAAGTACCGGAGTAAACGTCGTCGCGGTGGGCAAGGTGTACTTCATGCTGCGTTCTGTTCTCAGCTTTAGCAGAATACGCGGATTGGCGCTACAGATGGATGCTATCTCCTCGTACTGGCAGCGTATAGCCATCAGAGACTTGCTAGACGACTTGAGCGACTATCAGTCTATTATTACTAGCAACATCGTGAAGCGTATGGTGCCGGAGCAGGTAAATGCCCAAAAATGCATGGAAACTGTGGCTAAACAGTCCGTGGACGCTTGGCACGAGCACTACAAGAACCAGCTGGACGAGTACTATGGGTTCTTGGAAGACATAAACCCAACCCAGCTAGACCTAAGCAAGCTGGTGTTGATCATACGATCTCTCAGCGCGTTCACAGTGGAGAAGGATTATCATGCTTAACGTCGGCCTATCAGAGATGTTGGTGATTCTGGTGGTCGGATGTTTGGTTACGGAGCCGAAGAAAATTCCTGGTTTGCTGAGAAGCATCGGGGGTTACTACAGAAAGTTCGTAGAAATTAGAGAGGAAGTGCTGACTTCAATGCGCGCAGCGTGTTATGGCAGCGATGTAGAGAACTCCGGAACCAGCCCAGGTCCGAAGAAGCACGTAATGGGCGATGACGGAGTTTTACACGAGGCTTACGATGTTGGTAACCTGGTAGGGCAACGCAATCTGGACACAGGGACGCCCGAGGTAGTCTCGGAGAGTGCTTCTACTGGTGAAGTCCGACATCCTACCGACGGAAAGAGCTAAAGCGTGCCGTGCGGGAATGTTGCAGCTGAGCAGCTGGTAAGTTTAACTCGCAACCGGTAGAGGTGTTGTAGCGCATTTACCAAATAAAACTCAGATGCGTGGTTCGGTGAGGGCTATGTGCACACAGAGAGTGCGCAAGTCGCGGTGATGCGCTATGTAATATCAAATTGGTCAATTACGTTAGAAAAGAGAGAAATGCAATGACAGCCAGGATATTGGTGGTGGATGACCTGATAGCCAACGTTAAACTGCTGCAGGCTAAATTAACCAAGGAATACTACAACGTGCTGACAGCCATGAGCGGCGAGGAAGCGCTAAAAATGGCTAAGGAACAGCAACCGGACTTGATACTGTTAGACGTGATGATGCCGGGCATGGACGGCTATGAGACTTGCAAGAGGTTGCGCGAAGACCCGGCTACTACCTACATTCCCGTTGTTATGGTGACAGCGCTTGATAACACCACCGATAACCGTGTGAACGGCATCAGTTCGGGAGCAGATGACTTTTTGACAAAACCGATAAACGACGTCGCCCTATTTTCTAGAATTAGGTCACTCACAAGATTTAAAATACTCGTCGACGAGCTCAGGCTCAGGGGCAAAACAAACACGGAAGTGAGCACTGTAGACGGAGATATCATGCATTACGCGAACCAGATATCCGATGGTCGCATCATGATAATAGATGGCGATAAGATACGCTCGGAGCACTTAAATGGGGTATTACAAGAGCATTTCCTAGAAACCGTAGTCGTCAACAATCCCTCACAGGTTGTGAATCTACAAAACGCAGAGAGCTATGACCTATTCATAATAGATCTGAATTTCGACGGCGACGGGTTGAGGCTGTGTTCCAACTTCAGAAGCAGTAACGAAACCCGCTACACCCCGGTATTGGTGCTATTGGACGAAAGCGACGGCGCAGAGATATTGAGTCGGGCTTTTGAAATTGGCATCAGCGATTACATAATGGCCCCCATAGACAGTAACGAGTTGATCGCGAGAGTGAATGTGCAGGTCAAGAGAAAGCGCTACCAGGACGCACTGAGGATGCACCTCGAAAATAACGCGGAGATGTCAATCACCGACCCCCTCACAGGGTGCTACAATCGGCGATACTTCGATATGCACTTTCAGAATATCGCAAACGAGTCGCGCAGTAAGAACAAAAGCTTCTCCATAATGATACTTGACGTTGATCATTTCAAGCAGGTGAACGATACCCTCGGCCATCCAGTCGGTGACGAACTGCTGAAACAAATGCGGAAAAGAATTTTCGACAACATTAGGATATCTGACTTGCTGGCAAGATTTGGTGGTGAAGAATTTGTGGTCATCTTCCCAGATACCACCATCAGCGATGCGTTTACGGCTGCTGAACGGCTAAGAAATAAAGTGTCAGAAGAGCCATTTGTCACAAGTGCAGGCGCAATTGAAAAAACCGTCAGCATCGGCGTGGCTGAGTTCCGCGAAGGTGAAGATGCACAGGAACTCTTAAACAGGGCGGATAAGTGCTTGTACTCCGCGAAAAAAACCAGAAACACCGTCGTGTCAGATCAGGAATTATGAGGGCGCATCGGCTGCGTCGACCTGACAGGGTGTTAGCCATCCGCCAACTTTTGTGGCGCACTTAATCGGCCTTGTCTTTGCTCTCGACGGAAAGCCCCGCGATGGTTGCTTGCATGTGATCGGGCATGGGGGCCGCGATACTGACCTTGCGCCCCATCAATTCGAAAGCCAGCAGTGAGGCGTGCAAATGCAGTCCGTCACTACACTTGGTAGCACGACAGTGCTTGCTATCCCCAACTATAGGGCATCCGATCTGCGACATATGGATCCTCAATTGGTGCTTCCTACCAGTAACCGGACGCAACTGTACTACGGCAAATTCCGCAAAAGATTGCACCACAGAAAACACAGTCCTAGCCTCTTTCTCAACAGTTCCCCATCCGTCCCCAGACTTCTTTTTGTAGGATATCGGTGTGTTAACCTCCCCAATGCTCGGGTCGGGAACACCTGCGGTCACCGCTACGTACTCTTTTTCCACTCTCCTGTCGCGAAATTCCTGCGCTAGATATCTGGCAACTCCTAAGTTTTTGGCCAATACCAGGACGCCGCTGGTGTCTTTGTCCAACCGATGGACAATCTTGCAACTTTCCCCGGGCCTTATTGTATCCAATATATCACTAATACTGATTCTGACCTTGCTTCCACCCTGAACACTAACCCCAGGTGGCTTGTTAATGGCTATAATGTGCTCGTCTTCATACACTATGCTGCCGCTTATCAGCTCCAGAAGCGTCGAGCAATGCACATCTCGCTTCTCTCGCTCATCGACCACAATGCGCTCGACACCCTTGATAATGAGCACATCACCGCTGCTGACTCGTGCCGATGCCTTCACCTTTGCATGATTGAGCAATATCTCTCCCTTACGCAGCAGCCTTTCTATGAAAGATTGGGCCACACCCGGCAGGAGACTGCGTACGTATCTATCAACCCGCGCCCCACAGTGCGACTCCTCTACAAGGTATTCCTTAATCACTGCAGAAATTTCGCTCCACAAAATCACACAGAGCAAAGCTGCTTGCTATCAGCAGCCCATTCTTCTGCACTACACTGCCCTTGCTTCCCTCAACGAAGAGCTTACATATGCCAGCTTTGTATTTGCTCACTCCAGAATAAATTACCATATCGTAGCAGGCGGCAGACACGTAGGAAAAACCCAGGATCACAGAGCCCATAGAGCGCAAAACGACATTCTGAGACAGCAAACTCGTAGCCAACGCCGTGGCATTAGGACACACAGCTGTGAAATCGATTACGGCGGAATTCATGTTTTCTCTCTTGGTCACGTGCATCCTCACGTACCTGGACTGGCAGCTCTCCGCAAAAGTGCCTAGGCCCTGATCTGCATAGTATGTCTCGCGCAAAACTGGGGCATCAACGACCGAAGCCACCACTTCATCGTCCTTTACAAGCGCAATAGAGGTAACGAAGTACGGAAGGCCCCTAATAAAATTTGTCCTACTGTCTATCGGACTCACAAACCAAAATAGATTGCTCGACTCCCGCGGCACTGCATCCGCACCTTCAAGCACCACATCACACCCCTGCTTGTAGGTTCGGAGCTCCTCAGCTATGATCTTGCTGGATCGCATATAGGCCGCCTTGGCGAATTCGCTAGCAGCAGCGTGCGAGGACTGCAAACACCTAATCTCATTAAAATCACGCGACAGACCCTTAGAAGATCTGCGTACTGCTCTAAGCATGACGTTAATTACCGGAGAAAACAGCGCAGACATTTCTAGTCTTTCGCCCTCTCGTAGTATGTGTCATCTACGGTATATATCACCACCTTCTCACCAACTTGAATAAACGGTGGCACGCTAACTCTCTTGCCGTTCTCAAGAGTAGCAGACTTGTATGAAGAAGTAGCAGTCTGCCCCTTGACCACGGATTCGGTCTCTACAACCTCCAAAACAACATGGTCTGGAACCTTGGCTAGCACGACCTCCCCCTGATAAAACGACAAGGTAAGCACCATACCCTCCTTCAGGTACACTGACTTATCTCCAAGCATATCAGCACTTATGGACACCTGCTCGTAGGTCTCCGTATTCATTAACGTGAGCGATACTTCGTCACCAAAAATATATTGAAATCCCACTTCCTCAACTATGGCACGCTTCACGTAGCCATCAGTACGGAACCTCTCCTGATATTTGGCACCAGTCTTTAGGTTCTTGAGCTCGGCCTGTATGTAAGCTCCCCCCTTCCCGGGCTGGGTGTGCATGGTCTTCACCACCAGGTAAAGTGCCCCATTATGGTCCAGCACCTGCCCCGGCCTTATATCACTACCTCTATCCGCCATTATGACCTTCTAAAACGGTACACATTCTAGGCTCAAGAACATAGCAACTCAAGTAAAAATAGTTTTCACCCATTCCTTCTACGTGGGTAACACTCTCCGAAACCCCCCTGCCCTCTCATTCTCCCCATTAAGGCGTGTATTGAAGCTAATTACGTTCAACCCTGGCAAATAATCCTTCTATCACAGCACAAAATCTTGCTCCGGCATCGGAAATTGCATGTTGCATCGCATTTTCTGACATTTTGCGCAACCGCTCTCTGTTCTCCAATAAGCCCATAACTGCATCTTTGGCCACGGATACGTCTAGATCCCCCTCCTCTATACACACACCAGCGCCTAAGCCCTCGATAAATCTTGCGTTATGTAGCTGATGGTTGTGCGCAGAGCGGCTATAAGGAATGTATACCGCCGGCTTACCCGCAGCCATAACCTCGGCTATCGTAGCTGCACCTGCCCTACTGATAATTAAATCAGCATCATTTATTATGTCGCATGCATCTGGAAAAAACAGGGCAAGCCTGTGTTCTATCCCCCCATTGGTGTATATCCTCTCAATGGCTTTTAGCTGTCCTTTGCTGCACTGCTGAGTGACAGATATCCTGTGCCTAAGGTCACTAGGCAACTCCGAAATAGCCAGTGCAATCACTTCACCAAATGTACAAAGGCCCTGGCTTCCGCCGAGCAATACCAAGTTCGTTTTATCACCTTTGGCCGACCCACCACCTTTTTTAATGCTTATTGGGGTGCCGATATGAACAATTTTGTGCATAAACCGAAAATTGTCGCTCAAGCGCATGGGCAATCCAGCGGCGATGATTCGCGCATACCCAGCAAACACGCGGTTTACCAAGCCCATCACGGAGTTTTGTTCGTGCAACACAACATCTATTGATAATAAACGTGCCGCTAAAAGTATGGGAAAGGAAGGATAGGCCCCGAAGCCAATCACCAAATCCGGCCTCATTGCACGTAGCTTGATGTATGATATCACGCAACTGCAGAGCAACATCGCGCCAAATCGCAGCAGACCAATTGCTCCGCCTGATCTCCCACGCATAGGCAAAGTACACTTATTGATACCCGGAAACCTCTTTTCGTAAAAAGAGAATCTCTCATCAGTAAACAAAACGCACTGGTAGCCCCGCGCAACAAGCTCCTCGTACAGCGCTATGGCCGGTGTTATGTGCCCACCGGTGCCCCCGGCTACTAATGCAACACTCTTCACATGTTGCACCACATTCGCTACCGCACGTAAGTCAAAGTCACTCATTAAATGGCACAACTAATCTCTCAGATGCTGCTCATCTTACGTCATTCCATATAGAAATACATGAACTTACCCAGATTATCTGCGCCTCGATAGGTGATCTTAAGAAATTAATTAAAATCCTTAATTTATTTATCTTAATTAATTTTTTACTAGTATTTCAGATCCTTTACAAAAAGGTAATCTTTATGAAAAAAGAGACGAAAAAACCTAAATCCAAAATATCTGGAGATAAAACTCCGTTATTAAGTGAAGATCTTTCTTATATGGAAAATGAAAGTAACTTTTTTCCTGACACTTCCACAGCCAGTAAGAAAGATGGTCTTGTGTCAAAAATACGTAAAAAATTAACTAAAAGCCCTAGTGTGGCCAGTTCTGATTCATCTCGCCAAAACAAGGGTGAAAGCAGAGATGCAGGTTCACAGGGCACTATGGCAGGGTTGCGCAGGGCAGCAAAATTACTAAGGGCCAGAGCATCAGCGGGCAAGATAGCCCCCCATATACCGAAAATACGGCCTGATGCAGGACTGAAATATGGTTCCTCGGATATCAGCTACGTACGATTCGAATCCCCTGACTCTGATCTGCAGACAGACGACCTCAGGATGGGTGCATCATCGATGGAATCCTTTGCCCCTCTTGTAGAGGATTCCGACCCTAAATCTGTATTTGGAGCACCAAGTGACCCGAATGAGGTATGGACCGCATCTTTTGATGATACGGGCACAACTTCCAGAAACCCTGGCGATGCAGCTCAGGAATCCACCTCATCGATAAAAGCTCCTGCATCTGAACCAATTTATGCTGTACCAAACAAGGTGCGTACTGGCCGTGCATCGGCAAGGCAAGACACCCCTGCTAGCACTTCACCTTTGCCACCTCAAACACCAACTATGGCGGCAGCTGCAAGGTCAAGTTCACCTCCGCCTGTGCCACCACGGACATCGACTACCGGAAGGCCAAGTTCACCTCCGCCTGTGCCACCACAGCCATCAACTACCGCAAGGCCAAGTGCGCCACCACCACCGCCACCTTTGCCGCCTCAAACAGCGTCTGCGGCAAAATCTGCAATACGATCGAAGACTGCAGCCACTGGCCAGGGACCTAACAACCCTGACTTGATGAGCGAGTTGTCGGCAAGGCTTGCACAACGAAATGCAGAGCGAGGAGTGACCGTAGAAACCGCAACAGAGGCTCCCAAGGCTGCATCTATGTCTCAAGACTCAGCTAAGGCAGGTACCGCTGCAAGGTCAAGCTCACCTCCGCCTGTACCACCACGGGCAGCAACTACCACAAGGTCCAGTGCGCCGCCATCACCGCCACCTTTGCCGCCTCAAACATCGGCTGCGGCAAAACCTGCAATGCGACCAAAGACTGCAGCCACTGGCCAGGGGCTTAATAACCCTGACTTGATAAGTGAGTTGTCGGCAAAACTTGCACAACGCAATGCAGAGCGAGGAGCGACCGCGGAAGCTGCACCAGGGACTTCAAAAGCTTCAACGATGTCTCAAGAATCAGCCAGGGCAGGTACCGCTGCAAGGCCAAGTTCACCTCCGCCTGTACCACCACGGGCAGCGACTACTACCTTGAGTGCAAATGCACAAGCGCGGCGTACCGTCAGCTTTTCAAAACAGGTACTGGTCTCGACTTTTGATGATGGCCCTGGACCTGGCACCTTGAAGACAGAGCCTCTGCGCGGCGACCATGGGGCAGTTGAGAAAGAGCGTGCCTCCCCTTCTTCAACGCAGGCTGACAACGCACGCTCCGGAAGCAACACGGCTGAGGAACGTGCCGCAGCAGCGCAAGGGAAGCACGTATCTTCGCTCATGCGCGAAGCGGGCAATAACGCCCCAGCTAAAGGAGTGGGGCGCTAGGCCAGAGCCTCGAACCTAAACTGCACACCAAAATGCCGTGCGACTACCCCCACCAGGGCGGTCGCACGGCGGCCACCACCAAAACCCTAAGTACAGCAAACCCACAACAGCCACTGGCCACACACTTCAGCCTAGGTATCAAGACGATTTATGCAGCAAATTTCCTTCATATCATAATGACAAATGCCTTTTCCTATTTTCTCTCACCGCTTTTTTTAATAAATCTTTCATACATTAACCCCAGGCGTTTCCGGAGCATCGCTCCCATAGGCACATACAGGAGTAAAGCTTCAGCTTAAGATAAGTTCGCCGCCACCTAGATCTGGCTGCAGACCAGTACACAATTCAATTGAGAACCCACACAGCTGATGCCGCCTCACAATAACGGAAGGCCCCCCTCATAAACACAGAAACATACTTTGCAGTGGCCAGCGGACACCAGGTATAATCAGTTTGGCAGGCATGGTGCTATAATTGCGTGAAATTTTTGGAATCGCCAACGTGGAATCTATGGATATTCTGAGCCCAAAAGGCCTCTACTCCCGTGCAAGCTTGGAAAAACTAGACAAGTCATTCTTAAGGATTGTAGAGCAACGCAGCCCGGAGTTATTCACAGAGCTCATGAAAGCCCGTAGCGCGGGTTATGGAGACTCAGAGATAATAATTAACTTGTCCTACATATTGGAAGAGTTTGTCGCCCAATTATTCCATATCAAAAAAGAGATAACAGCGCTGAACGAGAAGCTACACGTGAAATCCCTCGTGATTTATAAGTGTAAGAGGTCGTTCGTACATCGCCATGCATTGAAGAAATACTGCAATCCGGAGCAGCTTGATATAGCAGAAATCACGAACAAGCTATCATCGCTATTCAATCTCCCCATTGCGGAATATGACTTCGCACAGAAAGTCACACTGTGGCTAGAGGATCCTCAAAAATACGAGTCCGAGCTAGACATAGCGGCCCAATACGCGTCATATGCAGCGCATTACGGCCGTGAATCTCTGCTTTTTCAGATCCCATCCAAAATAGACTACAACAAACTCGTCCCCACAGAGAAGATAAGAAAATGCGGGATAGACCTTGATGTTACGAAAACCTCAAAAGAGAGAACGGGCTTCGACATTGCAAAACCGCCATCCCCGGAACGTGCACTCAACGAGGTGCATTACTGCATCATATGCCACAAACAAAAACGCGACAGTTGTTCCGTAGGCATGAAAGATAAGTCTAACTGCATCAAAGTCTCCGAACTCGGAATACAAATGGGCGGATGTCCGCTCAGAGTCAAGATTTCCGAAATGAACTTCCTGAGCGCACAAGGACTGGTAATATCTCCCCTTGCAGTTCTGACAATCGACAACCCAATGTGCGCACTGACAGGACATCGCATATGCAACGACTGCACTCGCGCGTGCATATATCAAAAGCAGCAACCGGTCGACATTCCTTATATAGAAACCCACGTGCTGAATCGTGTCTTGGACTTGACTTATGGCTTTGAGATATACTCGCTCTTTACGCGATGGAACCCGCTTTCCTTTACGAATGTGCTGCCTAGAAAGCCCACAGGGAAGAATATCCTCGTAGCGGGACTTGGCCCTGCAGGCATAAGCCTAGCTCATTATCTACTCAACGAAGGGCACAATGTGGTCGCGGTGGATGGATTGAAGATTGAGCCGCTGCCAGAGCGTATATCCGGAGTAACCAGGTATAACGAAAAGTGCGATTTCGCTCTCATTAAAGATGCGAAAGGTGAGCTATTCGAGCGCCTGGATCACAGACCATCTTATGGATTTGGGGGGGTATCTGAATACGGAATAACTGCGCGATGGAACAAGAACTATCTTACAATCGCCAGATTACTTCTGGAGCGAAGAGAGAACTTTGCAATGTACGGTGGGGTTCTTTTGGGCGGCACTTTAGGCCTGAATGACGTATTCGCCCTCAGATTTCACCATATAGCTCTGGCCACCGGAGCAGGTGCACCAAGAATTCCGGCAATAAAAAACATGCTGGCCAAGGGGGTTTTGACCGCATCTTCCTTCTTAATGTCGTTGCATCTCGGAAATGTTGTACACGAAGATTCAATCACCAATCTGCAGATCAGGCTTCCTGCGGTGGTGATAGGCGGCGGCCTCACCGCAGTGGATGTGGCAACGGAGCTGCTCGCATATTACCCGGTACAGGTTGAGCGATTTCTCTCTAGGTACGAGGTTCTAGTGCAAAAGCTTGGCAGAGATTTTGTAGAACGCACCTGGAGCGCGGAAGAGCAAGAGATCTCTCGCGAGTTTTTGGATCATGCCCGTCAAATAAAACAAGAAAGGGCCGAGGCTTCTAAAGAAGCAAGACCACCTAGAATATTGGCGCTCCTACAAGAATGGGGAGGAGTGACGATAGTGTACCGCGGGAATTTAGGCTCCTCTACCGCCTATAGAGTAAACAGCGAAGAATTGCAGAATGCTATGTCAGAGGGGGTGTACTTCGCAGAAAACATACAATCTGAGGAAATAGTGTTAGATAAGTACAATCACGCTGCGGGAATAATTGCGAGAAATGCAGCTGGTTACGAGCAATATATAAATGCAAAAACCGTGGTAATAGCTGCGGGAACGCATGAGGGGTGCTCTCCATTAGAAGAGCAAAATATCGACATACAGAATTGTACAGACAATGTACTGATAGACAAAAATGGAACGATAAGCGTTCTAGGTGACCTTCATCCCCGGTACAGAGGCAGTGTAGTCAATGCGATTGCAAGTGCAAAAAATGGCTATCCTGCAATTACGGAAACGCTGAAAGAACGTGCAAAATGTCAGGATAGCGAAAAATTCTTTCGCGAAGTGCGCGGTTCTTTGCTCTCTAAAATCGTTTCCGTCACTGCCCTGACACCTGACATCATTGAGCTCACTGTGCTCTCTCCTCTCGCTGCCCGTAGATTTAGTCCTGGACAGTTTTACAGACTGCAGAATCTATGTCTGGCTGCGGATGGCCCGGCATTTTCCATAGAAGGCATTGCTGTAACCGGAGCCTATGTAGACCAAGACAACGGCACAATAACCGTGATGGTATTGGATGTAGGAGGATCATCTAAACTGTGTAAGCAGCTGCATGAAGGTCAGCTAGTGAGTCTCATGGGCCCTACAGGCACTCCCACGGAAATACCACATAACGAGAATGTGATGCTCGTGGGCGGGGGCGTTGGTAATGCCGTGCTCTTTTCAATCGGCAAGGCATTGATGTCCAACGCGTGCAGAGTTTTGTATTTCGCCGGATACCGAAACCTAGAGAGCGTGTTCAAGATGCACTCTGTGGAGGAAGCATCAAGCATCGCGGTATGGTGTTGTGAAACCGGGAAAATCGCACCCAATAGACCGGCAGATGTATCACATCAGGGAAATGTCATCAGTGCAGTGCTGGAGTATAACGAGCGAGAGCTTGGCCAAATTCCACTACAATCAATAGACAGAGTTATAGTGGTGGGGTCCCACGGAATGATGTCGGCTGTTTCTCGGATGGTGGCCGAAAATTTGGGATCCTGTTTCAAGCGAGACGTCAAAATTATCGCCTCGATAAACTCGCCTATGCAGTGCATGATGCGCGGTGTATGCGGGCAATGTATACAGCGTCACATCGATCCTGTAACCAAGACCCAGAGCTTTGTATATAGCTGCACTAACCAAGACCAACCGGCCAATTGTGTAGATTTTCAATTCCTAGAAAGTAGGCTACGGCAAAACAGCCTGCTAGAGAAATGTACTTCACTATGGGTAGATCATTGCATGGAAAAGCCCTAAAAATCCGGATTATTCAAGCATTAGATACAGAGGTTCTGCAAATGTACTTGAATCTCTGTAGCACTAAAAAAGTGTTGACATCTTCGGCCTGAACACGGGGAACGTGGTCCTGTGGGTGAATATCAAAATTATGCATGGTTGGGAAAAAGAGAAATTGCAATTTTGAAAATAACCCCTTACTATTCGAACTGTTTCCAGTTCCAACTGATTGTGTAGTGTACATGAGCTTTCCTAGTATTCACAGACACGGATATCCCTTCATATGCTTTGCGTTTCTTCTCTCGTGCATTGGTTTTGCCGTCTCGTCTGGCATAGGGGTTGTTTTTGCGGCTATTACCGCCCTATGCGCGTATTTCTTTCGCGATCCTGTACGGATTGTGCCTGTTGACGATGCCCTGATAGTCAGTCCAGCAGATGGGGTCGTAACATCCATTATGGAAGCAGAATCCCCGCTGGAAGACGGGAAGACTGTTACAAGAGTAAGTGTTTTTCTGAGTCTGCTTGACGTGCACGTTAACCGTGTTCCCGTCTCCGGGATGGTTAAATTGGTCGAGCATCGCCCTGGGAGCTTCTCTTCTGCCAACTCGGGAGGAGCAGCGAACGAGAATGAGAGGGTGCGAGTCGTTATAGAATCGTCCGTTGGCTCTCATAATATAATCGTGGAGCAGATTGCTGGGGTGCTAGCGAGAAGGATAGTGTGTGACCTGGAAGTTGACAAACCTGCGGCGCTGGGCGCCAGGATGGGGATTATTAGGTTTGGAAGTAGGATGAATATTTATATTCCTGCAGAAATTCCGATTTCCGTTTCAGAGGGTCATACGATGGTAGGGGGAGAGACGATAATCGCCTCGTTGGAACCTGGAGCAGAAAAGTCACATCGCAAGCTTACCTTCGATAAGGTGTAGATTATTTGCTCGGTGCACGGATTTGTGCTAGCCTTGGCTCTTATAGTTAATTCACGATCGTCATCTAAATGAGTGGTGACAAAACGAGGAGGGACACCGGTTCTAGCTCTGCTCCGGTAACCAGGCTGCTGCCTAACATGGTAACAATGTTAGGGTTGTGTTCTGGGTTGACTTCTATCAGGTATACGTTTGCCGGGCGATGGGAGCTGGCTGTAGTGTTTATAATTATAGCCGCGTTTATGGACGGCATCGACGGCAGAGTGGCCAGGATGTTAAACTCTGCTAGCGGCTTTGGTGCACAGTTGGATTCCTTCGCTGACTTTCTAAGTTTTGGGGTCGCTCCGGCATTTCTGCTGTATTTCTGGTTGCTTCATAGCATGCGGGCAGTCGGCTGGGTGCTGGTGATGGTATTTGTGGTATGCATGTCCATCCGGCTGGCCAGGTTCAATGTCTACTCGTGCTGCGATGACGAGGAAGAGGAATGGAAGAAGTGCTTCTTCGTGGGAGTACCAGCACCCATAGGGGCATTGCTCTCCTTAATTCCAGTAATGCTGACCTTCTATGACGGAGACGTGTGGTGGTTTTCGGAGAAGGTGCTCAACAAAAATGTGGTGGCGGCGTACTTCGCCTTTGTCGCGTTTCTTACGGTGAGCAATATTCCAACCATATCCGCAAAACATCACCAGATACCCAAGAGGTGGTTTTACGTTTTGGTCACCTTGCTCGCAGTCTTAATGGTGCTTGCCATAACAAACCCGTGGGTAATGTTTCCCTTGATGGGCCTGTTGTATTTCATTTCGATCCCCGTGGGCAGCGCATATTATTCGTATGTCAATGGTCGCTACGCCGCGGCCAAGGCACTGGAGAAGCACATAGCCTCTTCTGATAGCAATGAAGAGGAGGTTGAGTAAAACCCATCGGATTTGCGTCGGACAGGGTTGTGTTGGCGTACGTACGCGGGTGGTTCAGGGTTTGGGTCTGCATATATTGGTGCAGATGAGGGGCTAGAACCGGCTTTTGAGTGGCACGGACCTTAATAGATCCTGTTGCCTTGTTAAACTTTATATGTTAGTCTCGGTCCCCAGTCGCGAAGTTTGCTTGTATAAGGACTTTGCAGTCGGTGGTCCTGCTTTATTGTTGTTTGGTATATGTCTGAAGTTCGTAACTTGGTCTTTGCCATTGCGGCCTCGGTGGTCGTCATGGTGGGGTGGAAATTTGTGCATGAGAGATTGTTCGCTGAGAAGCAGCATCCCCCACAGCAGAGCGAGGTTGTGTCGGAGTCCCTCATCCCGGAAGTCGTGGATATAGCAGAGCAGAAGCCCAGAGATGTGGTCTTGCAGTCCGTGCCTAGAGTGAAATTAGGGAATTCCAACGTTCAGGCTTCTATATCGCTGAAAGGGGCCTTGGTAGACGATTTATCGCTGATGAAATACCGGGTAGACGTCGATCAGCATTCGCAGAATGTGGTCCTCATGTCTCCAGAGGGCACTGAGGGAGATTCCATAGTGGAGTTCGGATGGATAGACCCGAAGCACAGCATCAAGGTGCCAAACAGGGATACCTTATGGGAAGTTGAGAAGAGCAGCGAAAATGCGGATAGTCGCGGATCCGTATCTCTACGTTGGAACAATGGCGAGGGACTAATCTTCAGGCTAAAATTCCTCTTAGACGAGAAGTACATGTTCGAGGTCTATCAGGAAGTAGAAAATACCACCGGAAGTGAAGTGCAACTGGCCTATTACGGGCGAATAAACAAAGTGCACAATTCCGACGGCAAGTCATATTGGATATCCCACGAAGGCGCAATCGGGAGCTTTGGCCACGGTCTCAAAGAGTGGACTTACAAGGACTTACAGAAAGAACATAGTGTAAAGATTGGTAATGCGACGTATGATAGCGGCGGCAACCATTGGGTGGGCCTGGCAGACAAATATTGGTTTGCGGCGCTAGTGCCGTCAGCTGACAGCCATGGGAAGGTGGCTTTTCGTGCAAAGCACGTTCCCAAGGGTTCTTTGGACCATTTTCAGGTAGACTTCAGCCGGTCATATGGCACCATCCCCGCAGCTGGTAAAGCTGAGGCAAAAACGCATCTCTTTGTTGGGGCCAAGGAACTGGCTGTGCTAGACCATTACAGAAATAAGCTCAACATATCCCTATTCGATAAAGCAGTGGATTTCGGGATATTGTATTTCATTACAAAGCCGGTGTTCCTTCTGTTGCAGTATTTTTACAAGGTTATTGGTAATTTTGGCCTGGCAATTGTCATGTTAACCATTTCGATCAAGGTGATAGTCTTCCCGATTGCCAGCAAGTCTTATGTTTCGATGTTGAAGCTAAAGAAGCTACAGCCCGAGATTGCCAAGATTAAAGAGTTGTACAAGACAGATGATGTTCGAGTGGGCAAGGAAATTGCTGCGTTGTTCAAAAAGCACAGCGTCAGTCCAATATCCGGGTTTCTCCCTGTGTTGGTGCAGGTACCTGTGTTTTTCGCCCTGTATAAGGTCCTATTTGTGACAATAGAGATGAGGCATGCTCCCCTGTTCGCATGGATCAAAGACCTTTCTAGCCATGATACCGCAAACCTATTGAATCTTTTTGGGGCATTACCATTTGAGCCGCCCGTGTGTATCGGGGTGCTACCTGTCGTACTTGGCATAACTATGGCGATACAGCAAAAGCTGAATCAGTGGGACCAAGTTTCCCAGGATCCGTACGGTATCATGAAATTTCTTCCATATATCTTTACGTTCATATTCTCTTCCTTTCCAGCGGGATTGGTTCTCTACTGGATCTGCAGCAACATTATAACGATGCTGCAGCAGCTACTTGTGCGTCATCTTTTGTCCGAAAAGAAGGGTCTAGTTGGCAATTCTACGTAAAACGCTTTTTGGAGGTGCAATGTGCGCAACAGTCTGAGTGTCTTATTGGTGGTGGGGGGCTTCTATCCAGAAATATCTAAGTTGATGATCGAGGGTGCAGTAAAGACACTCGGGTCCTACGACGCAGCCGATGTGAAGCACGAGGTGATCACCGTGCCGGGGGCTTTTGAGGTCCCCGCAGCAATATCCTTTGCGATTATGAGCGATCGAGAGCGCTATGATGGCTACATCGCGCTAGGCTGTGTTGTAAAAGGAGAAACTAATCATCATAATGTTATCTCAGCTTCCGTATCCTCCACCCTGAGTGACATCGCAGCGCATCACGCTGTACCCATGGGGTTTGGGATCATCACCGCAGAAACTATGGATCTTGCCGTGGACAGAGCGGACCCAAACGGAAAAAATATTGGCGGTAGTGCAGCGGCTGCTGTATTGAGAATGATAGAGTTGTACAAGAGGTTTTTGGGGTAACTGTATGGGAGTGGATAGCGAATCCGACGGCCTTCCTTGGTATTCTGGAAAGACTTCCGCAAGATTCCTTGCCGTCCAGGGAGCGTACTCTATGATGTTCTCCTCTTACTCAGAAAGAGATTTGGATGGCCTATACGAGCATCTATGCGAAATGCGGGACGTTTTGGATCTTGGCAGGGTAGACAAAAAGCTGTTAATAAAAATCCTCAAGTCAATGCTCGACAGGTACCAAGAAATTGACGCAACTATTGCGACACACATCAGCAAAAAATGGACAATGGATAGAATTAATCTGGTCAGTTTAGCGATCATGAGGACCGGGGTCTGTGAGCTGCTGTGCTTGAATACTAATGAGGTGATAGTCATTAATGAGTACGTGGACATAGCGTCTTATGCGCTGGAAGACGCCGAGGTTGATTTCGTCAATGCCATACTGAACAAGGCCAAGTCAGTGCGCCCCGAGCACAGCGTCAAGATAGGCCACGAGGTTCAATCAAATTCCGACCAAATCGCGCTGCTATCAAAAAGTTGTTAACATATAAAAAAACGGGTGGCTGCCCACCTCACAGCATACCAAAGTCCCAATGCCCCGGTGGATGCAGAGAAATAATGGCTGATACCTTGCGGTATGTCCTACAACCGGCCAGCTCAATACCCCATGAGATTTTAAGCCTGCGTGCCGGAGCGGCACTGCACCCTACCCTTTCTGGACACACTGAGATGCCGGCTTTCCGAAACTGTGGGACACCCAAATCGTGCGCAGGCAGCTCGTGTTGATGAGGTCACAGATCATCCACAGAAGGTTTTCAACGTGGGCAGCATCCGGCACAAAATATTCGCTGAAAATTGACATGTAGCGAGAAATTTGTCAGAATCCAGCCGTGTCCCTGTAAAGGCGTGGGTTGGCGTGCACGGCGGAATTGGTGAATATTCTTCGGTCCTGCTATTTTTCTTGCTCGCTGCCATGTTGTCTTCGTTGCTTGCCGTTCTGCCTGTCTTCCTGGCGAGAAGGAGAGATAGCATGGAGAAGCTGTCTCCGTATGAGTGTGGCTTTGATCAAGAGCGCAATCCTAGGTCCGCCGCGTTTGATGTGAAATTCTGCGTTGTGGCGATTTTGTTCGTTATCTTCGATGTGGAAGTCGCATTTCTGTTCCCCTGGGCAGTCTGTCTGGGTGAGATTGGCGCGTTTGGGTTTTGGTCTATGGTGCTGTTCACGGGCCTTCTTGCAGTAGGATTTGTCTACGAATGGGGCGCCGGGGCTTTGGAATGGGAGTAGTGAATCTATGGACAAGCAAAGTCAGGTACTAGAGCAGGAGTTGTGGGCGGGATATAAGGACAGGGGTTTTATCGTCACTAAGTTTTCCGATCTTGTCGATGACGTGGTGAAGTGGTCGCGGAGTGGGTCGCTATGGCCTTTGACATTCGGCCTTGCTTGCTGCGCAGTTGAGATGATGCACACAGCTGCCAGCAGGTACGATCTCGACAGGTATGGGGTCATGTTCAGGGCAAGTCCCAGACAGGCGGACGTTATGATAGTTGCCGGCACTTTGACTAATAAGATGGCACCTGCCTTACGCAGGGTGTATGACCAGATGGCTGAGCCCAAGTATGTCATTTCTATGGGAAGTTGTGCCAACGGTGGAGGATATTACCACTATTCGTATTCTGTAGTGCGCGGATGTGACCGCATAGTGCCGGTGGATGTGTATGTCCCTGGGTGCCCACCAACAGCCGAGGCATTGTTATACGGAATAATGTGCCTTCAGCAAAAGATCATCAGGGGAGATTCCAGAGTCAGAGAGGCATAAAGCGATGTCACAAGGCGCAAAGTTAAAATCCCTCAAAAAGCATCTCAGTCAAGCGTTGGAGTGCAAGGTCGCGCTGAGGGATGATGAAGTGTTAGAGTGTTCCGTAATAAAAAAGAACCTGTGTGACCGCATGGCCAAGCTCAAGGATGAAAAGTTCAGGGTTCTGACTGACATATTCGCCGTGGACTATCCAGCGCGTAAAAACAGGTTTGATGTGGTCTACATGCTCCTTAGCATGTCGCTTAATGCCAGAGTATGCTGCAGGGTGCAACTCGCCGAAGGCAGCAGCATTCCGTCCGTGGTGCACGTATTCAGCACTGCCGGATGGTTCGAACGTGAAGTTTTTGACATGTATGGCATCACGTTCGAAGGTCATCCAGATATGAGAAGGATTCTCACGGACTATGGCTTTGTTGGCCACCCTATGCTGAAAGATTTTCCGCTGACTGGATACGACGAGGTTAGATACGATCTTCAGGAACAGAAGGTGGTGTATCGTCCCGTGGATTTGCAGCAGGACTTTCGGAATTTCGACGCTTTGTCCCCTTGGAAGGGCAACGCGTAGACTTGGTATGCGGGCACTGGTTGCGTGTGCTAGGTCCCAACTGCACAATAAATCGGGTGAGGCACGGCCAAATCCGCATTTTGGTGCCTGTAGTCCCTTATTCCGAGATCGTGTATAATCCGTTCACTGCCCAGGATCTACAATCGTAACGACAGGTAAAGTAGGTTGCGCTGGGAAATGATTCATGTCAAACTACGGGGAGCTTCACTATTGTTCAGGTGCAGATGAGGGTTTTGCTTACGTGTGACGATGGCTTCCATGCTGCGGGGATCCGGGTTTTGAAGGACATCGTGTCGGGGGCTTGGTCCTCTGCAGAGGTTTGGATAGCGGCTCCTTTACGCGACTGTAGCGCATCTGGCGGAGCTGTGAGTGTCCGTAACCCGGTCAAGGTTCGGGTTGCCAGTGAGCAGGAGATTGAAGTCGATGGCACCCCAGTTGACAGCGTGTTGATGGGATTATACAGAATGAAAAATTTGGGAGTGACGCCCGATCTCGTGCTATCTGGGATTAACCACGGCACCAATGTAGGTAGATACATGTGGTCGTCAGGCACGATAGCAGCGGCTTCTGCAGCCTCCTCTTTCGGCATCCCCGCCATAGCAATAAGCCAGGAGTACCCTTCTGGGGACAGCAGTGAGGACATGGTAGTGGTGTGGCAAAACTCGAGGGAGTCCGTCGCCGGGTTGGTTGAGCAGCTGTTAGATAGCCCACAATGGGACAGAAAACGTGCGTTGAGCATCAATATTCCGTGCTCGACAGTACAGGGGGTCAGATTTGGAGCGCAAGGCAAGTGCCCTATCAAGGATGTACCAGTTGCAGAGCTCTCGGAGTTTGCCACTGAAAAGGAAGATTCCTACGTCGTCAGCAAAATGTACAAGTCCACAAAGCTTTCCGACAATGAAACTGCAACAGATGATGAGCAGCTGTTGCAGGATGGTTTCATAGTAGTAACTCCCATCACACGCGACCTTACGTGTTACGATACTCTGGATCAGCTTCTTGGGCCAAAGTAGTGTCCACGGTGTACCTTGCATATTCGCTTGGCTTTTCCGTACTATTCTTTTTCGCGGTATATTCGGTACACGACTACAGACGGGCTGAGAAGTTGCTTAAGGAGATTGTAGAAACTGAAAATGAAGAAGAAATATAAAAGGGCGCTTTTTGTAGCCGCCTCCTTTTTCGCAATAGGGTGCGTGCTGTCCTTTATCTTGTTTGAATTGAGGGAAAGCATCTCTTTCTTCTACACCACAAGCGAGTTATTATCCAATGCTCACAAAGAGTCCACGGTGCGAGTCGGCGGCATGGTAGTCGCGGGAAGCGTGGCCAGAGGCACGGACGGTGTCGCCTTCGATATTACGGATTTCAAGACGAATGTGCGGGTAGTCTACAGCGGAATACTTCCTCCGCTTTTTAGCGAAGGGACCGGAGCCATAGCAAAAGGAAAGCTGGTCGATGGGCAATTTGTTGCGGAGGAGATATTGGCAAAGCACGACGAGAAGTACATGCCAAAACGCATGTACACCAACCCCTCAGAGCTCGGCCCATAGCACTCAAGAGCCCGATCACCTAACTATAGCGGCAATACAAACAACGCAAGCGGCCAGTATAATCTCAGGTGCCGTTCGTGCACCGCCGATTCTTTTAACTGAGCAGTATCACCCAAACTTCGAAGTCGAGAGTGGCTAGGTTATTTATGACCCTTTATGGAGTGCAGAATCTCATCGATTGCGGCGTAGGGGTTGGGGCTCTGCGTTATCGGACGCCCAATTACCAAATAATTCGCACCATCCGAAAGAGCTTCTATAGGCGTTTTTACGCGTTTATGATCATTAACATCAACATTCAAACGAACTCCCGGTACAACTAGCTTGAGCTCGGGGTGCCGCTTGCGTATTGTACTGACCTCATGTGCCGAACACACCACAGCCTGCAGTCCCGCATCTACAGCGAGGTCCACCAATCTCATCACGTGTGACCCCACAGGCCCATGAATGCCAAAATCCTCAAAATCGGCATCGTCTATGCTAGTCAGAACCGTGACACCCACCGGCAATATTTTGCTGTCTGACAGAACATCGACCGACGCTTGAATCATGTTTCGCCCGCCACTGACGTGGATAGTCAGCATGGCAATGTCCAGAGTCTTAATCGCGCCAATCGCCATCGCCACCGTATTGGGAATGTCATGTAGTTTCAAATCGAGAAAGATCGGCACGCCCAAATTTGCCACCTGATGCACTCCGGAAATGCCGTAAGCGGAGAAAAATTCCAATCCCAGCTTTACCATAGCAACTCTGCCAGACACCTCCTTCGTGAGCTCAATGGCCCGGTTTATGTCCATCATGTCTAACGCGCAGATTATAGGGCTATTGGGCATTATAGTGTTGGTAACATTTATCAAAAAGCGTGAAAAAGTTCTTCGTTGTGACCTCACTCACAACTTCAGGACTCTCCCCCCAAATTCCGGACAGGCACTCAACGACGAATTTTGTCATCGCTGGAGAGTTAGTCTTCCCCCGATGAGGCTCCGGACACAAAAATGGGGAGTCCGTCTCAACTAGAACCCTGTCCCTGGGCACAAACTTGGCAACCTCTCGGAGCTCGCTTGCATTTTTGAAAGTAAGTATTCCAGAGAATGATATGTACAACCCAGCATCCAAGCAGCTCTTTGCCAGCTCCATGGACGAGGAAAAACAGTGCATGACCCCCTCAAATTTTCCCATTTTCATCTCGGAAGTGCAAATTTCCGCCATCCTCGAGTCGGCGTTTCTGGAGTGGATAATCACGGGCAGTCCGGTCTCTCTGGCCGCCGATATGTGAGACAAGAAGTTCTTTTCCTGTATGTCCACACCGTGGTTGCTCCTGTAGAAATCTAGCCCGGTTTCGCCCAGTCCTATGACT
>JBQEQV010000021.1:0-18619 GCA_052043585.1 Anaplasma sp.
CCGAATAGCTTCATGTTGGCAAAAACCGTGGAGTATTTTCGGATCCCCAGGGATGTCATCGTCATATGCGTGGGAAAGTCTACCTATGCTAGATGCGGAATAGTCATAAACGTCACTCCTCTTGAGCCTGGCTGGGAGGGTTACGTCACTTTGGAGTTCTCCAATACCTCACCTCTGCCCGTCAAGGTATATGCGTTTGAGGGTGCGTGCCAGTTCATTTTTTTGTCTGGCAATGAGAGATGTGGCGCTTCGTATGATGAGGTAAACGGAAAGTATATGAGGCAGGACGGAGTAACATTGCCAATAGTAGGCTAGTCCAGGTGGCAGCCTCGTTGCAGGTGAAGGGATGCAATCCCGTTTCTGGCAAGGTTTTGGTGAATGGGGCAAAGAATTCTGCTTTGCCAGTCATGGCCGCGTGCATTTTGCTCGACGGCCGCGTTACTTTGGAGAATGTACCTGACTTGTTGGACGTTGCAGTAATGTCCGAGCTTATAGCGGGTTTTGGCGGTACGGTAGACTTTTATCGCAATCCACACGGAAAGGCAAATCACAAAATCGAGGTCAACTGCAGTGAAATTAAGAAGTGGGTCGCCCCATATGAGACCACATCAAAAATGCGGGCTTCATGTCTCACTTTGGGTCCAGTTCTCGCGAGGATGGGCAAAGCCGAAATAGCGTTGCCGGGCGGATGCAGCATAGGGCACAGACCGCTGGACATGCATCTATGGGCGCTTGCAAAAATGGGCGCCGAGGTGGATGTGTGTTCTGGATACATAAAGTGCTCCTCTAACGGCAGATTGGTGGGGTGCGATATTGACTTCCGATCTGTGAGCGTGGGAGCAACGGAAAACGCATTGATGGCGGCAGTGACAGCTGATGGAGTTACAACAATAAAAAACGCGGCTACCGAGCCAGAGATTACTGATCTGGCTCACTTTTTGGTCAAGGCTGGCGCACAGATTTCGGGAATTGGCACAAGAACCCTCACTATCCACGGTGTGGAGAAGTTGTCCAGCTGCGCTCACACGATAATCACAGACAGGATGGAGGCGGGAACTTACGCACTGGCTGCTATCCTGACGCAGGGGCGACTGCACATGGTCGGTGCAAGCACTGAGACGCTGGGTTGCTTCGTGCGCGAACTGGAAAATATTGGAGGGAAAGTCGTGGATGCACCCGATGGCGTGATAGTATCGCGCCGCGATGCTTCTCTAAAGCCACTAATTCTGAATACGGCACCATACCCCGGATTTCCAAGTGACATGCAGGCCCAGTTTGCCGCGGCGTTGTGCTTAGCAGATGGCACATCTCAAATTCATGAACACGTCTTCGAAAGCCGTTTTTCCTATGCCAAAGAGCTTGTAAAAATGGGCGCAAATATACGGATCCATGGCAATACCGCAGAAATTTGCGGAGTATCGCAAATGTACGGTGCAACAGTAGAGGCAACCGATCTGCGTGCATCGGCCGCGTTGTTGTTAGCAGGCTTGACTGCGGAAGGCATTACGACCATTAACAACGTACAAGCCCTAAATCGAGGATATGAAACAATAGAGGAAAAATTACGCGCGTGCGGCGCGGAGATTGAGTTGATGTATGAACCCTGTTAATTGCGGTAGAAAGTAGAGTGTTGGAGTGCACAAATGTTTCCTGTACCCGAAACGATCGGGTATTGTTTCAGAATCTCAGCTTTACAGCAAAACACGGCTCCTTAACCCTGATCACCGGTGGTAATGGCAGTGGTAAGACAACTCTCCTTAGAACGATAGTGGGGCTGGTACCGCTCGCATCAGGTAGCATCACACTTGACGGAGAAGACATCACGAATTACAGCAGCTGCATGTCGCAAATCACATATGTAGGCCACAAAAACGCCTGCAGCCCCAACATGATGGTAGAGGATATCATGGAATTTTGGGGAAAATGCAAGGGCACAGATGCACTTGTTGATGCGGCACTGTGCTTTTTTGGACTATATCCGGTGCTTGGTGTGCGATTCAAAAATCTGTCCTCCGGTTGGCAGAGAAGAGTGGCCCTATCCAGGCTTTTGATATCCAATACACGCGTTTGGATAGTGGATGAACCGTTTGCAAATTTGGACCCGGAAACCATAACCCTGATACAAAACTTAATCCTAACACGCGTTGAACGGGGGGGCGTGGTCATACTTTCCGGTCATAGCGCAAACCCAGCTTTTACTGATGCTCAAGTGATACAAATCCCAACAACCACTAACGAAAGCGTATGAACCCATAATACTGCTACGTACAGATCATCCCCGGCCTAGCGTAATCAGAAACATAACAACCTAGCCTTCAAAGCCTATTGGCGGCCTATTTGTAGCAATACTCACTGCTAGGAAACATTTCCGTCTCACTTCCCTTATGTTGGATATGGCATCGCGCACTGTTTGCTCCATATCGGCAGATGCCTTTACATTTTGGATGGCCACACGAATTTGCCCGTCACAGGCTATGGAAGCACCCATGCCAAAGTGGGAACTGGTGACACTCTGGTTACCTAATCCGCAAACGTGGCACTTATGCACTCGAGCACAACGTGGAATGCCCCCGTCTAATACACAGCCTTAACGTCCTCCATGATCCCCACTCTGGAGCTATCAGCTTTCCCTGATCTATTACCCAACTGCTTGAAGCATTGCGGCATGAGCTTCGCATGCACCATAACGGGTATGCCGCGTGCCATTAAAGAATTCACAGTCCCCCGCAAGATCCACTCCACCCTCAGGCTTCACACTTCACATTCGGTTTCACTCAGGATTCCTGGCAGCGTTCTTGCTATCAGATCCTGGGTGCGTAGTAGCTCGTAACTAGCATGTCCACAACGGCCTTTTCGTGCGCAATCATCATATCCACAGTTGCAGCGTGACTCCTCCATGCCTAAACGACAACGCCCACCGAATCTCCCACAAAACATACGAGAACAGTACATCAAGAATGTGCGCAATGGAGTGAACGTTACGCGGTGAAGTGCACTATCCTCTCACTGCCGTTCTTTATTTATTTTCTGTGTACTCAGAATATCAACAAACGCCATCGCGGCGCAAAAAGCCAACAGTAAAGTTACAAAATCAACTTAAGAGCACAAGTCCTTGTCGGAAACTCTGAACTCGCACAACATGTATATTCCTGCTGCAAGCGCAATGAAGCCCGTTACCTGATGTATGGATGCGAGATATATGTTGACGACGCTAAGCAGCGTGGCCACACCGAACAAAAATTGCGCTGCAATACAGGTTAGGAATAGCGTGACCCCTCGGGTTCGGGTCAAAATCAATAACGATCCGGCGCCAAGCACGACAATCAAGGCCCCAAGTCTGTGTAGGAACTGCACTGCTGTCGGGTCGCACAAAAACTTGCCCCGCCACAACTCCGCCGAAAATAGCTCTTCTGGTACCAGCATACCACTCATGAGCGGGAAAGTGTTGTGAATCATCCCGGCGTCCAATCCGGCTACCAGGGCACCCGAAACTATCTGCAGCATCACCAAAACAACCGTAGCCACCGCAGAAAAAACCTTGCCTCTGGCCAATACAACTGTACTGCGCACTCCCACTCCACGCAAAAAGCTGTGCCACAAAACGGAAAAAATCAGAACCGTGAGAAATAGGTGACCAGCCAATCTGTAATGGCTTACATACGGTATATCGGCAAGCCCGCTTTTGACCATGAACCACCCCATAGCGCCTTGTGCTCCACCCAATAACGCCACTGCACATAACTTCATGGCTAGAGTACCGCTTACCTTCCGCCGAATTACGAAGTAAAGCAGCGGCACACAGAACACTGCCCCCAGTATCCTGCCGAGCAATCTGTGCACATACTCTATCAGGTAAATGCGCTGAAAATCCTCTAGTGAAATGCCTCTGGTTATGTACCGGTATTCGGGCGTCCGTGTGTATTTCTCCCGCTCCTGCAGCCAGGCTTCGCGACTCATCGGAGGAATTACACCAGTAATGGGCCGCCATTCAGTTATGGATAAGCCAGAATCAGTGAGGCGGGTCAACCCTCCCACAAGAACCATAAGCAGGACCATAGAGCAGCACACACCCAGCCATATATTAGCACCGAGATGCAATCTTACACTCATAGGTTATTACGTTGCAGATTATACCTTCCTTGCGTAAAACATAATACCACTTACAACAATAAATTCCTGCTTGGGTGTATCTCAGTGCTTTACTTGCTCGTTACATGACTATGTGGCGTCCAATACAACCTACCAGTGCCATCACAAATAGACCCTTGACTATCCTTTCATCCAGGGAAAAATGCGTTTCATATCCGGCCTTAGCTGCCCCGAAGCATGCAGATCTTGACTCCGCCACCAATCCATGTTAGAGCACCCACTGTCGCGTCGTGCCAACTTGTGGCTGGGAGGGTGCCTATGGCCAGGATTTTTTGCTTGTTAAGCCTGATAGTGCTGGTCGCAAGCTTTCCGATAATCAGCAGATTAGTTTCCGGTGTAAAGCATCAGAACCGCGAAGAACTCGAGGCCATAATTGAAGAATACATATACAAGAATCCCAACAAGGTAATAACCGCGCTCAGCAAGGGACAAGTCGCGCTGAACGAGGTTGAGATGCGTAAAAAGGTCATTGAGAACAGGGAAGCGCTCAACAATGACTCCTATCCATCGTTCGGGAACAAAGAGAGCAAGGTGCTCCTGGTAGAGTTTTTCGACTTCTCCTGTGGGTATTGTAAGGCCATGCTGTCCCATATAAAGCAGCTTCTTGCGGATGGTAGGGTACATGTGGTCTTTAGGGATCTTCCAGCATTGGGTGAAGCTTCTACCTTAGCTGCGCGCGCTGCTCTCGCTATTCACTTTATCAACCCAGAGAAGTACTTGGACTTCTACTACGCGGCTTTGGATTACGACAAGAGGTTCACGGACGTTGAGATCCTAGAGCTCGTCCAGTCTGTCGGCGTCAAGGAGGAGGATTTCAAGAAGTCATTAGAGCAGAACGAGGCGAAGATCAGCGCCATGCTGACAGAAACTAGGGAGTTGGCTGAGCAACTAAACATTGGGGGCACTCCTTCGGTTGTAGTGGGGGATACTGTGTTGGTCGGAGTAAGCGACTTGCAAACCCTGCGCGATTTGATCCAAGACGCCACGCGGCGGAACCAGAAAAAATAAGAAGGGGTCTGAGCAGAAGCAGAGAAAACAGCCAGAGATTTTGAAGAAGATGGGTCAAAAGCTGCCTTGGGTGCTGCTTTCTTTGCGTGATCTTGATGATGATACATAGGAGCAAAGGTCGTGCACGTTGACCACCTCCTGGGCGCCTGTGGCCATGTGCCTACAGATCACAGTGCCCTCGCTAATTTCTTTCTCTCCTAGTATGATTGCGATATCGGCGCCAGACTTATCCACAGATTTTAGGCCCTTCTTTAGCCGTTCTACGGCACCATCGCATAGAACCTTAATTCCCTTGCCTCGCAGCTCGTGCGCCGAACGTATGGCACATCCTACGGCCTCCTCACCCAGCGGGAGGAAAATCACGCAGAACTCCGGCTTGTGCTCGTAGTCCATCAAGGCTGCCAATCTCTCCAAGCCACCTGCGAAGCCAACAGCTGGAACATCGTCACCACCCATCGAGGCAACCAGTTTATCGTATCTACCCCCTGCGATCACCGCATCTTGCGAGCCGAGGTCTGTGGTTTTAAACTCGAAGACCGTACCACAGTAATAGTCAAGCCCTCTAACCAACCGTGGGTTGACGCGGTACTGTATGCCAAGGTTGTCAAGATGGCGCAGCACGCTGCCAAAAAACTTCGTTGTTGCCGCGTCGTAAAAATCCCCTATAAGCGGAGCCCCACGCAACACTGCTATGTCTATAGGATCCTTGGAATCCAGAATCCTCAGAGGATTCGTATGCATTTTCCTCTGACTATCCTGAGAAAGGTCCTGCTTGCACTTGTCGAAGTATTCGAGCAAGACACCCCTGTACGCCGCAATGCTCTCATGGCTGCCTAGGGAATTTATCTCAAGATGTACGCTATCTCGAAGACGCAAAGCATCGAGAATGTCGCATGCAAGTGCCATGAGTTCTGCGTCAGCCGTGGGATCATTCGCGCCAAAATGCTCATAATTAATCTGGTGAAACTGCCTCTGGCGGCATTTTTGTGGCCTCTCATAACGAAATACCGGACCGACAGTAAACAGCCGCGCCGGCAGGCTAAGCTTCGCACAGATTAGTAACCTCACAACCGCAGCGGTGAGCTCCGGTCTCAAGACGAGTGCGTCCCCGCCCCTGTCGACAAAGGAGTACATCTCCTTCCCGATAATGTCAGATGTATCCCCCAATGTTTTGCAAAATACGTCCTGGAACTCAAAAACAGGAGTCTCTACGGGCACAAATCCGTATCTTGCCCCAATACCATAAGCAGTGTCTCGTATATGCCAGAACCTGTAGCATTCCTCCGGCAGCAAGTCTCTGGTTCCACGCACAGGTTGAAACTTACTCATGCACAGCCCCTAGCCATTCTCGGTACAGCCAGAATCTACACAACATGGCCAGCGTTGTACATTCTTTTACAAAATTATCAACCGAATGTAGAATATTGCGCATGGCTGGGAGATATGATGGATAATACGCGTAGGGAGCTGTACACAGGCAAGGCAAAGGTGATATTTGAGGGCCCAGACCCTGAATCAGTCGTGCAGCATTTCAAAGACGACCTAACTGCCTTCAATGCACAAAAAAAAGATGTACTTCCGGGAAAGGGAGCCATAAATAACCGCATCAGCTATCTTCTAATGCGCCATCTGGAGAATCACGGAATTTCCACCCATTTGATTGAGCTCTTGAATGATAGAGAACAACTTGTGCGGAAAGTGCACATAATCCCGATTGAGGTAGTGGTCAGAAATTTGGCCAGTGGAAGTCTGTGCAAGAAGTTTTGCGTAGAACACGGAACGATAATATCGCCCCCGATAGTGGAGTTCTACTACAAAAACGATCCCATGGAGGACCCCATGATGGCCGAAGACCATATTATCAGTTTTGGGTTGGCCACTAGGGAAGAGATCACCGGCATAAGGGCAACATCACTGAAGATCAATGAGGTCCTAGGTGCGCTACTGAGTAAGGTAGGAATTACGTTGGTGGATTTTAAGGTGGAGTTCGGCAGGCTTGAACACCCAGCCGCACAAATACTCCTGGCAGACGAGATCAGTCCGGATACATGCAGGTTCTGGGATTCTAAGGATCACACCGTGTTGGACAAGGACATCTACCGACTCGGCTCCGGCAACGTGTTGCAGGGTTATGCTGAGGTGTTACGCAGAATCGAAAGTTACCTGACCTGATAATAATACTAAGTCGCTACTGCTGCGATGAACGTGATAGCAGCAACCAGTTCCAGTGGCACCCAAACCTGCATAAACCCCGGCAGCTGATTCTGATCACATGTTCACAAAGAACTTCGAGACACTTTTGATGTAGTATGCAACCAGCGGCGCAGTGAAGATAAATCCGTCTGTGCGATCCAGCACGCCCCCGTGTCCGGGTACGAGAAATCCACTGTCTTTGACTCCGCATAGGCGCTTGATGCCAGACTCGGTGAAATCCCCACACTGAGCAGCCACGGCAATTGCTACACCAATCAACAATGCATGGGAGACAAAAAAGATGCCGAAGATGACCGACATTGACAGCGTTGTTACTACGCTAAATGCTATACCACCCAAAAGGCCCATCCAAGTCTTGTTAGGGCTAATCAACGGCAGTATCTTGCGTTTGCCAAGGCTCTTTCCGACAAAATACGCCCCTACATCCGTACTCCATACGCTAAGCACCAACCACAACAGCACTATCGCACCATGCGGCAGCGAATATATATAGACCCCAGAAGCGTAAGGTAACACCACAACAAACAGCGCTGGCACATACAGTTGCCTCCGACCCTCCGTCATCGCGTACCATTCAAAGGACGACACCATAACCAGAGAAAAGCATATCAAATAGAACAACCATCCCCCTGAGTATAGGCTGTATAGAAAGACGCTACCAGCCACTATCGAGGTTGCCACCCTTATCAGCAGGCTATTGTCTATAACAGGCTTCTTAAGACCCGATATTTTATCTTTCAGTGCAAACGCGTAGTAGCACAATTTCCTGCACAGCTCCTTAATATTCATGAACACCCCGATAAAGACCCACAAGACGTCATCAAAGCAGCTACAGCAACCTCTACAGCGGTGACAGCTCCTTCCTTCATAGTCCCGGATATATTATTATACACACAGAATTATTTACCGACCATACTTCCTATTTCGGGACAAATAGTCGTCAATGGCATAGGAGAAATCTGCAACCGTAAAGTCCGGCCACATAGCATCGCAAAAGTATAGCTCCGCATATGCAAGCTGCCATAGCAAAAAATTACTGATGCGTTTTTCCCCGCCAGACCTTATTAGCAGGTCAACGTCTGGCAGATCTTTGGTCCACAGAAAATTACCTAGCACTTCCTCGTTTACAGAACTCACGCCAGCACCGAGTATGGAATTGACCGCGTAAATTATATCTTGCCTGGCACCGTAACTGACTGCAACATTGACAAACAGCGCGCCATTCCCGCCGGTTGCAGATTGCATATCACTCATCAATTCCAGTAATTCGGGTCTCAATAGCCCGAGATCACCAACGAATCTGACGCTCGCCCCATAATCATTGGCAAGGGTTCGTAACCGAGGTGAGGATAAGTAGTCAGACATCAACTGCATAAGATCGTTGACTTCTTCAGCATTCCTGAACCAGTTCTCCAACGAAAATGCATACAGAGTCAGATTCCTGATGGAACGATTGGCACACGCCTCCACAATCTGCTCGGCGGCTACTAATCCCTTTTTATATGCCTCAATCCTAGGCAACCCTTTGCCCGCTGCCCACCTGCCGTTCCCGTCCATGATGATGGCAACGTGCTCAGGCAACTTGCTCATGAGTACACACCAAAACTCAACCCAAAATTTCGCTTTCTTTCAAGGAAAAAGCATCGACTATTTTCTTGATGTACGCGTCGGTGACCTTCTGAACCTCCGTACTCGCGGAATGGAAGTCATCCTCCGAAATCTCCTTGTTGTCCTGCATGGACTTCAACTTCTCGATTGTATCTCTCCTGATATTGCGCACAGAGACCTTACCGTCCTCCGAAAGCTTGCTTAGCATCTTCACCAGGCTTTTCCGCACATCATTCGTAAGGTCCGGCACCACCAGCTTTATGGTACTGGCCTCACACGTCATACCAAAACCGAGATTAGAGGCCTCAATAGCCGCTTTCACATCTCCTAGGATACTCGTGTCCCACAACGAAACCATTAGGACCCTGCCAGACGCTGATATGTTGGACACGGTATTTAACTTCACCTTGTTGCCATAGTAAGTCACGAATACGCCATCCAGTAGCGCAGGACTTACTCTACCAGTTCTAATACCTGATATATCGCTCAGAAACATGGACAAGGTCTTCTCCATGCGCTCCTTCGCAGATTCTCTGATCGCGTCAGTCATGCTTCCTCCTAGTCGGATATCGTTGTAAACAGCCCCCTGCCTTGCACCGCCTCAGAAAACGCCCAATCCTTCCCTAAGTCGAACACTATTATGGGCATAGCATTCTCCCTAGCTAATGATATGGCAGCTGCATCCATAATCTTCAAATCAGAGGACAGAAGATCGTGGTACGATATCTTATCGTACCTAACCGCAGAATTATCTTTTTTGGGATCAGAAGAGTATACACCGTCCACCTGAGTTCCCTTGAATATAACATCACAGCGCATTTCTATACCACGCAATGCAGCAGCCGTGTCCGTGGTAAAAAAAGGACTACCTATCCCTGCAGCACATATAACTATTCTACCCTTCTCCAGATGGCTGACTGCACGTCTCCTGATGTAGGTCTCGCAAACCGCAGTCATGGGGATAGCGGAAAGCACTCTGCATTCCACACTCATCTCTTCCAAGGCGTTCTGCAGGGCCAATGCGTTTATCATAGTAGCCAGCATGCCGACGTAATCGCTGCTGGCCCTCTCAAAGCCAACAGAGGCCGGGGAACCGCGAAATATGTTACCTCCACCAACCACAAGACAAAGTTCCACTCCCGATTCTTTGACTCTTTTCAGATCACGGGACAACCTAAGTATAATTTCGGGATCAAACCCAAATCTCTTCTCACCAACTAGTGCCTCACCTGACACTTTAAGCAGAACCCTAGAGTACCGCACACCCCCAACGGCGGCACCACCATTCACTGACATTTCACACCAAAATCCATCCCATAAGCCTGGCACGATTATACAGTAACAGCACAAAGAAGCAATCCTCCATCATCCCCAGACTTGGTCGCAGAAACTGTGCAACCTCGCACATCACGCCGGAGCCGATCTTACTATGCCGGGGGACCCGTCCTGGAAATATTTGCTTAGCATAAACTTAAGAGATCTAGGAGACTGTACGCTTGTGCTTCCTGGTCTCCTGAATGCCTCCACTGCCCTCGTTACCCCCCTTCGATTTGTCATCTAGAGCATGCAGCACCCTCTTAAGCAGATTGGGTGCAAGGATGGACAAAAAGTTTACCGATATGTCATGCGCCTTGGCCGTTCCTTTTACTTTATAGTCTATGGCAACTATCCCACGGCTCTGTCCACCAGTGAGCAACTTTCCAACCATGGGGGTATTCCAGACCAACTTACTCACCGCATACGCAGGCACTATCTGCCCTCGCACATCAAAGCTTCTTGTATTAAGATCTATCTTGCCACCCAAGCTAATTCCCAACTCTATGCCCTCAATCCATGATTCCTTGAAGCTAATTAGGTTGTCACTGTAACTGAACGGCACATTCAACTTACCAAAGTGTATACCGCTACCACTGAGAGTATTGCTTATCCCCTGCAGTGACGAAAGTGTCAGGATTTGGGCAAGTATGGGCGCATTGACAATATTGAAGTTCGTAATCGAAAACATGCCATGAGTTTTATCACGGTGACTGTTGGGGTACATGTAGATCGACAAATATCCACCATCCACGGTGTTAAGCACATCTATGGCGCGCAGGAAGCTCCCTGCATTCTCAGTACTGACCTCAAGTCCTCGAGGCCCGTACTCTATGTTGACTAGGGCATTGTCTTCCGAAAAGCGACCACTAACCTCCGCCTTCAGATTGCCAGTGCGATCACAATCTAAACTGAAGCGCAGCTTGCTTAGCGCAACATTGTTCTTCAGCAAAGCACTCTTAGACCGCACATCTACACGGAATGAACCATCCCGCTTCAAAGATTTGCCCTTCAAGAAGGCTCCAAAATCCGCCTTACTGAGATCCAGCAATTTCCCACTCAGTTTAAGCACCATATCGCCATCCTTGGATTCTACAGAGGCTTGTGCGTCCGTCTTGAGAAATCGCACCGTATCCGCTGTGAGAGATATAACCTCCTTCCCAATAGATCCTCGCACTTGTATTTTTACACCCTGCCCTTCCACGATGGCGTCGCTAACTTGTATATCCCCATCACTCCCAACTACCGCAGAAAACCTTAGGAGGCGCTCTTGGTCATCTGTGGGGAAGTACCCGATACTTGAGTATAGACCTGAGGTATCTAGCACACCATCTACCTTGGTGTCACCCATACCGGAGTAATTGCTCACCCAATTGATATTTGCCTTGGCGTGTCCACTGAGGGCAATGCCCCTGCCAACATCGCTAAACTTCTGGATATTTTCCCCGGAGACGTATCCACTAAACTTACATAGCATACTACCATCACTGCCGGGATCACCCGTGACCGCGAGAGTCATATCGTGCTCATTCATTTTGCCGTTCATGTGCGCCTCTAAGGTCCCATTTTGGTAGACAACCTCTAGACCTGCATCATGTATATCAAAACTTCCAAGCACTCCATGAACTGCCAAATTAGAAATCTCGGACTTCACTTGTATATCGCTTTTCATGTTTGAAGGGCTGAACAAGTCCACAATCTTCACTGAAAACTTCGTATCACCTTCACCAGTCACGTTTTTAGATTCTAGCTTTAAACGTTCCTCAGCATTTACCGCATCATACAGTTTGCTGGCATCACAAAGAGCCCTACCCTGCACTTCTAGCTCTACGCCGCTGTCGCCATTCTTAATGGTAGCAACTCCCTCAACTGCGTTGATTCCCCTGAAATTATAGTTACCAGAACGAATAACGAGTTCCCCCTTATCTATTAAAAGGCCTCCGTCGACTATATTCACAGGCCCTACCTTATCGCTCACCGTGATAGTGGCATCTTTTACGTGGGAGCTGAGTCTGTAATTTTTTACATTTTTGATATCATCAATGGATCCATAAAAGGCCACCTGGGGTTCTCGGAAAATACCTTTCACGTTCTTACAGTACCGACTTTTCAGATTCGGATATAGAACCTCCGGCCAGTACTTACACACCTTCTGCGCCTCGATTTCATAGCCACCTATGTTTACTACAAGCCGCCCGGTATCCGCATCAAAAGCCGCTTGCATCCTCAAAGCAACATCATCCGCCAAGAGATCAAAGCCAGTCAGCGTTAGTTTATCGCCACTATATTTCGCCCTAGCACGCAGGTTTTGTATTACAATATCCTCGCCTTCATAGGGCAGCACACCCTTAAGGCTTTGTAGATTGACTTCGACATATTCGATGTGGTCGTGCTCATTCAGAACAAGACCCATGTTCCCAGAGATCAGCATCCTGTTGTACGCCGCAAGCCTGCTGTCAAGGAATTTGAGATACCCCAGTAGCCGCGTGTCGAAGTTGTCGTACTGCACACTTAGAGATAATATACCCTTGTAGTGCTCAGACAGCCTGACTTTGACGGAGGATTGATCGCTGGCTAACTCCAGATAAAAAACCCTCCCGTCATATTTCTGTTCAGTCCCAAAAGAGAGAGAATCCGCTTTAAAGCTCTCACCAGCCTGGTTGCGGAACAACATGCTCCCAACCTTAACCGGAATGCTGGACCCCGTCAGCACAGACAGCTTTTCTTTAAACGTGGAAATAGAAGACGGGACCCATAGTACATTGGTCTTTCTCCCGGAATCAAAGGCATCTAGGCTGATTTCCGGAATCTCTACTCGGCTGGCACCCCAGTCTCCCCATAGAAACAGTATCCCAATTTTGGAGTAAACCGAGACTTCCGGTATCTCCATGCGAAATCCTAGATCCTTGTTAACGACAGTAAGTCCCTTAGCCGACAAAAAAAAGTTCTCGTCAGCTTTGCGCCAGGATAGTCGCACATCCTGTATATCAACATCGGCACCGGGAAAGAACCTGGAAAGTCTAAATTTGAGGTATAAGTCTACAATACCCGTGCGAAACTCCAGGGTATCCTTAGTGCTGACATGGTAGTACAGCACCCCCCCAAACGTGAGCACAGCCCCCACGAGCAACAACTTTACGCACGTCCACACAATAGAATTCATAGAACCCGACATGTGTTTCTAAATATCATTTAGGTACGACTATACGGCGCTCTACTTCACCTCTGGCAAGCATGTCCGCCTCTTCGTTATATTTATCCCCAGCATGGGCCTTTACCCACCTCCATTCTACGTCGTGCAACAGCGCCAGCCTCTCAAGCTCAACCCATAAATCAACATTCTTCACCGGAGCCCCTCCAGCAGTCCTCCAGCCGTTTCTCTTCCACCGCGTAATCCATTCCGTGATCCCACTCTTAACGTAGACGCTGTCCGTGTTCACACACACGCTATATTGGCCTATTAAGGCCGCAAGCGCCATGATCACCGCAGTGATCTCCATCCTGTTGTTCGTTGTCCTACCATCACCGCCCGATATCCTGCGCTCTTCTCCGTTACCGAACAGCAGCACGGCCCCCCAACCACCGGGCCCAGGATTGCCAGAACAGGCACCATCGGTGTATATGGCAACCCTATTGTCTCCCATAAGCACCACGACTCGTCGTTTTTGATTGTATTCTAATACCCAGCATAATACAATGACATTCGTCGCCGGCCTGCGTCTTCAGCCGGTAGGTGTTGGGGTCGCGTGACGAGTAATCCAGTGCTTACAACACCTACTAAGGGTAGAAGTGAGGCGGTAGCTTCGTATATAGTTGGCCTGCATAATGTCACAGACACAACGTCTAAAAGTAGTTGGAGGGGTTAGGGACCGTCTGGGTTCAAATCACAAAGATGTGTGAAGGTTACTTAAATGCGGCGTCCGACATCGCAATGTGGCGTAGCGCACCACTCGGATCTGTAGAATCTGCCAGGGGTTTCGGTGGTACTCAGTGTGTATTACCCCATCTTAAGCGGGTATCAGCCTCGCATGTATGGCTCCCAGAGGATGTTAGCAGCGTAGCAACCTGGACTGAACACCCGTCACTTCGCACTAACAAGTACACGTGGCTCACATCGGAGAAGTCGAATCTCAATAACTCTCTGCAATACGTAAAAAAGATTCGGAACAGATGAGAAGTTGGGTTCAACAGCTTAACAACGAGGCACTGCTCGATAGCCGGCTGCTTGTGCTCCGCAGCGCCAACATTTGTAAATCCAACCCCGCACAGCAATACTGCAGGTCATCCCGGGGGAAAGTGCCTCCATCTCCTTGTAAACAATTAACAGGCATACAGTGAGTGAAGACAACTCTTTTGCAATCGGCGATGCGGTCGTGCACAAAGACTACGGCATAGGTATATTTAGCGCACTACGCACGCTGGTTGTCTGTGGTAACTCACACGACTTTGTCGAGGTTTTATACAGAAACGACGACAAGCTCTTCGTGCCGGTAGAGGACATAGACCTGCTTACAAAATACGGCAACAACACCGACGTAGTTCCAGACAAACTGGGCAGCACATCATGGCAAGAGCGAAAAGCAAAGTTGGAGAAGCGCATCAAAGACATAGCCAGGCAGCTGTTGCACTCTGAGGCGATGCGCGTACTCGTCGAAGGTAGCAGATTCTATGCAAACCAGAAGTACCTAGCATTTTGCGCAGATTTTCCACACGAGGAAACGGAGGATCAACTGCAGGCCATATCGGATGTTGAAGCGGATCTGGCAAGCGGCAGAGTTATGGATAGGCTAATTTGCGGGGATGTGGGGTTTGGCAAAACGGAAGTTGCGCTCAGAGCTGCATTCCTGGTCATCAACGAAAACTCAACCAAACAGGTCGCAGTGATAGTCCCTACCACCCTGTTATGTAGGCAACACTTTGCCGCATTTAAGCAGCGATTCCAAAAACACGGAATAAGTGTCCAGCAGCTTTCGAAGTCTACCACCGGTTCTCGAGCGCAGCTTAAGAAGGCAATTGCGGATGGGGATGTGAACATAGTGATCGGCACGAGTGCGTTGCTTTCAGACGATGTCAGGTTCAAAGATTTGAGTTTGCTAATCATCGATGAGGAGCACCATTTCGGGGTGCAACAAAAAGAAAAACTTAAAAGCCTGAAGCACAACATGCACGTTCTGTCGCTGTCGGCCACACCCATACCTAGAACTCTGCATATGTCATTGTCTGGCATAAAAAATTTGAGCGTTATCAAAACTCCCCCTGTGGGCAGGATGGAGGTTGAAGTTTTCGTGACGCGTTACAACAGCGACACAATACGGGACGCAATATTGAATGAGGTTGCCAGGGGAGGCAGAGTATTTTTCACATGTCCGCTCATAACAAACATCGACAGTGTGCTCAACGATTTGAAAAGGCTAGTTCCAGACGTGAAAGTCGGGGTAGCGCACGGCAAAACCTCTGCAAAACTCCTGGATGAGATTATGAATGACTTTTTCGATGGGAAGTTTTCCGTACTTTTGACAACATCCATCATTGAGAGCGGTATAGACATTCCGCTTGCTAACACCATAATAGTGCACAACGCAGACATGTTCGGTCTGGCGCAGCTCTATCAGTTGAAAGGCAGGGTGGGAAGAAGTACGGCGAAGGGGTATGCCTACTTCATAATATCAAACAAAGCACCGCCAGATTCCCCAGGTATCAAAAGGCTTGAGTCCATTAGATCTCTCAGCAGCACAGGTTCGGGTTTCGCATTGGCCATGCAGGATATGGACATGAGAGGCTTTGGCAATCTGGTAGGCGAGGAGCAGTCCGGCAACATAAAGGAAGTTGGAGTTGAGCTGTATCACAAGATGCTGAAGGAAGCGATAGTCGAATGCCAAAGCAACACGGTGATTTCTTCAGACTGCCACGAAGTTAAAGTAGACATCAACGCAAGTGTCAGAATTCCGGAATCCTACATAGAGGAATTGGACCTACGTATACGGGTGTATAAAAAAATCAGCGGATTGAAGACTGGCAAAGAAATCGAGAGTTATTTCGGGGAACTGGCAAACAGATTCGGTAAGCCGCCACAGGAGGTTGTGAACCTGTTTAACGTCATGTACATAAAGCAGCTCTGCTTTTTTATGGGCATATTGGAGGTGAATCAGGTAGGAGAGCACATTACATTACTGCCGGCACAGGGCACCGCTACATCGAAAGGGGTATTGAAGCATGTGATTGACAATCCACACATCTTCACAGTGCACAATAATGGTGTCAGGATGGCGGCATCTGGCGCTGTTAAGGTTGACATCACACGGTATATCTTGTCCCACCTCATGAAAATGCGCAGTCTGCACGACGTAATCTAGAGCACAACCCAAGCCACTCATCAGGAAAAATGCCCACAGTTGACCTTATCACACCTCAGTTTGTCGTCACAATCGTGAATTGTGTTGCAGACCAAAGCCACCGCTCGTGTAACTAAGCTGGCTTCTACAAACAACGCCTTGCCATACGAATACAATAAGCGATGTGACGGGGTTCCCAGCGTTGCCTGACCGTAGATATCGTTGTATGCTGTCCGTTCGGTGTGAGCTCGGAACTGGGGTTTTGTATGTTCAGTGGAATCGTGGCAGCTATAGGGCTAGTTGAAGAGGTATCATCACCCGCAGAAAATGACGTGGTAGTTCGCATCCGTGCAGACAATGCGGACTTTATGTCCAGAATAGACGCGGGTCGTTCGGTTGCGTGTTCCGGGGTATGTCTTACCGTAGTGGACAAAAAGGACAACTGTTTCACTGTGAATGTCTCTAGAGAAACTCTGAGTGTGACAAACTTGAAGCATTGGACGTCAGGCACCTACGTAAATCTCGAACCATCGCTGAGAATGGGAGACCCAATGGATGGTCATATGGTGCAAGGCCACGTGGACGGCGTGGGCAAGATAGAGTCCGCGATAAAGATTGCTGGCTCACAAACGTTCATGATAACCTGTGATGAAACTCTCTCTAAATATATATCGCGCAAAGGATCCATGGCACTGGATGGAGTATCGATGACCGTGAATTCCTCCAGCAAGGGGCTTTTTACCGTCAACGTCATCCCCTATACATGGAGCAACACTACGTTGCAGTACAGAAAAGTTGACGACGAAGTGAACATCGAAACTGACCTAGTGGCAAGATACATAGAGTCGTTACTACAGGACCGAGACGTCAATCACACCGAATAACGGCGCGTAGCACCTTACCCGACACAGCACATCGAAACAGATTCCGCAATCTAACAGATCGATCAGTAACCGCTGAGGATCCTGGTCACCAGCTCCTGGACTGTGGGGATGTACCCATCTCTGTAGAACTGGTCCTTGCTAAACCTATACGCATTGCGCCCAGAAAACATAAGCTCCCGGTCACAGTCACCATTGCGAATGATGTTATGCAGCGTTTTGTGTATACAGAAGCTCCTAGGATCCGGCTTTTGCCCAGTATTGTAATTGCCGTGGTCCTTCCAGTTGCTGAATCTACAGTGGCTCAAACATCCCTTGCATCCAATTTGATCTTCCCGTATCTCGCGTGCTTTTTCTTCGGTGACAAAAATCAGGGTATCATCGGGCGTCTTGAGCATAGCCCCATACCCAGCAGCGATCCAGGCACGCACACGCTCCTCGTCAGAGGCCTTTATGTACACATTCCTTCCCCTAGGACCGAACTTCAGGACAACCGTAAAGTCCTCCTTGGCTTCGTTGCTGAAGGGAACTTGCCGACTATTACGCTCCTGCAATTCACCCAAGAAATCGTTCTTGACTGCAGAAGAGTAAAACCCCGTCGGACTAAACCTGTTCAGCAGCACATCGCCATCCTTCAGAAACAGTAGCTTCCTCTTCCAGTACATGGAAATTGGGCTCTCCTTGGTAACCAGAGGCCTGGTACCAAACTGAAACGCAATGGGGCCTATTCTCTCATCATCCAGCCAGGATTCCCACTCCTTGAGGTGCCAAACGCCGCCGGCCATTATCAGCACAACATCCGAAAGGCCAACCTCATTCATAAAGGCACGAAGCTCAGCGACCCTGGCAAAAGGAGCCTCAGGTACATCCGGATCCTCACTGTTACTTAATCCATTATGCCCACCTGCAAGCCACGGATCTTCATAAACAACACCACCCAGAAGTTCCTTGGGAAACTTCCTGTACGAGCGGTTCCATAAAATTCTAAAGGCACGCGCTGAAGACACTATGGGGTAGTAGTAAACCCCACACTTCATGGACACCTCGGCCAATTTGTAAGGCATACCGGCACCACACGTCACCCCATGGATTAACCCACGAGCGCCTTCCAGT
>JBQEQV010000022.1:0-21493 GCA_052043585.1 Anaplasma sp.
ATAGAAACGTTCCTGCGGCTGGAGAGGAGCAGCCGATCGTTCTGAACCGGTCCGATATGTTAAAAGTTGTAGAAGCAGGAGAGGCTATGCATGGCAGTGGACTCACAGTGAGTTATGGTACAAATGCCCAATTGCAAGAGAATTTTATAACAGCAAGCCAGGCTGCGGGTGTTGGTTTGGCCAGATAAACTTCGCGCGGCGGCCCCTCTCTGCGTTGTTTGAGGCTGTTTTTTGTAGATTGATGCTATTTAGTTAAGCGATAGCCGGAGGCTGTGTTTACACTGTGCTCTAGCTCGCTGTGGTAGCCATCGAGTGCAACAAGTCGTAGTTATGGAAAACTGGGTTGAAGCCCTGACCAACCTCTGGGATGGTGCTTATTGTCCTTGCGAGATAATCAGTGGCCAACTTTACACTTTGCTCTATTGACATGCCCTGCGCGATGAAACTAGCTATAGCGGAAGATAAAGTACACCCCGTGCCATGCACTTTTTGAGGAATTCTTGGGTTCTTGAAATACAGCACGCCGTTTTCCGTAAGTAACACATCCTCCACATGTTCTTCCTCATTCAAGTGGCCTCCCTTTACTAACACCCTACTGACCCCCAGGGATCTGATGATCTCTCCCGCCCTTATCATGTCCTGTACGGTATGTATCTGCATTCCCGCAATGATCGCGGCTTCTGCGATATTTGGTGTTATTAGGCATATCTTTTTAAACAGCGTACCAACGGAGTCAGGGAAACTTTTTGTTTCTACCAATTGACGCCCAGATGTCGATACCATGACCGGATCTAGCACGACGGGAATATTGGGGGGAATGAGCTGTGACACAGTCTCCACCAGGCTCACCGGCAGCATTCCAATTTTGATGCAGTCTATCTTGATATCAGAAACTACGGCAGTTATTTGCTGCTTAACAATTTCAGGAGTCAAGTCCCAGATTCCATGGACTCCCATGGTATTTTGCGCGGTGATCGACGTTATGCAGCTGGCTGCGTAGCATCCCAGTATGGTGATAGTCTTGATATCAGCCTGAATGCCGGCACCACCTCCTGAGTCGGAGCCCGCTATGCTTAACACCTTACCTTTGTACGAGGCCATCCCTCCTAACTATTGATCTCACGAATGGGATGGTAACACCCCTGGTGCGACTTGGCAATTCCGTGTCGATCAGATTTACTGTGTCGCTCAACTTTTTGAAGGATCGCTCCACGTTGTTGAGTATGTAATTGACAGTGCGGATGTCAATGTGTATGTGGCGGTCGGTGAACAGTTTGATCAACATTATGCGCAACAGTTCCTCGTCGGGGTCAGCGAGGCTAGCGCTCATTGTAGAGACTATCCGCGATTTCAGATCTTTCAGCTGGTACTTCAACCTTTGCGGTGGTAGGGCAGATGTCATCAAAAGGGGCTTGCCGTTCTCGCGCGAGAAATTATAACAGTGCAACATCCATGACTCGTCTTGCATGCTATCTATGTCCTCGACGATTACTGCGTTGCTCTCCCGTATGATATTTATCGTTTCACTGATTGGTCCCGGGCTAACGAAGCTTGCTCTTCTAAGTTTTTCCCACATGTGTGCCAAGTGCGTTTTTCCTGAGCCGGATTTTCCGTAAAGCACCAGGCATTCCCAGCTATCGGTGTTCATCAGTAGATTGTATGTATGCCTATTGTGATCTAAGAGCACGTAGTCTGAGCACTGATATGAGTGCACCTCCTGCATATCAAACAGTTTTAGTTGCCTGTGCACTGTTACCTACCGAGATAGAAGTTGCTACGCGTATACCGCTCCATAGCAAGCTGTGCCAAAACGCTAACCATTGCAGTTACCGGAACCGCAACCAACGCTCCTAACAGGCCAGCATGAGCACTGAAGACCACTACTCCCACCACTAACCACCCGGGGTTTAAGTTCAGATTTCTACCAATCAATACTGGGGTAATCACTTGCGACTCCACTGCATGCCCCACTGCAAAAATCAGAATCACAGCTACAGTGCTGGTCCAACTCATCCCCTGCAGTATGGCCATGCCGATACCCAGCGCGGTACACAGTATGGGGCCTAAATACGGCACGAACGACATAATGCCGGACATGAAACCCATCACCAAGGAGTACTTGAGCCCAACCGCTAAGAAACAAATGCAATAATAGAGTGACAAGATCAGACATATAGTGGTCTGGCCCCTGATGTAAGCAGAGACTTTGCTATCCATTTTTGACATGCATTCGGAGAACGTTACAACGTGGCGTTTTGGCACCATGCTCAGCACGTTCTTCACCAACAATGGCCAGCTTTCCAGAATATAAAAGGAGAGCATCAAGGTCAGCAATATCTTGATTAGGAGCGATCCTAGTCCAACTCCTGAATGTACGACAGCCATAACGACCTTACCGAAGTTTTTGTACAGGCCGTGCAAGAGCTTCAAGAAAGCGGCACTATCGCCTTTGAACAGATCATCGGGTAGCGATGCGGCCGCGCTCACCGCATCAACTACGTCATCGTAGTGCAGGTCGTAGGCTTGCAGTAGATCCTTGACCTTCTCAACGTTGAGGAACGGCAACTTATCTGCAAGCAGCTTCACCATCTCTAGCGCCTGAGAGTATGCCACAGGTGTAAGAAACACCAAAAATGTCGCAAATACGGCGACAAAGGAGAATACAATGACGAAAGATGATATCACCCTTGGAAGGCCAATAGACTCAAGTTTGTTCACCAAGGGATTAAGAAGGTATGCCAGCACTGCAGCGATGCAGCAGGGAGACAATACGGGACGCATAACCAGCACCAGGGCGGCAGCGCAGAATACCCCAATCAGGCAGTTTATATACTTCACCTTATCTTTCCACTTACCACGACTGACTTCCGGATAGCGCGGACTACAACCAGCGGGTATTGTATAACGATTTCAGATCTTAGTTCAATATTTAAGAATGCGTGATAGCCTGCTGCGCGTGAGGGATAGGGCCGTTAAGCATGTCTGGATTTGCTTCTATAGGGCAGGCCGGTGCTGTGCCTGTTTCAGTGCTTGATTTTTGCTGCCATGTATGGTTATACGATTACAGGCGCTTAGTGCGACTTTTTGGTTAGGTGCTGTTTATGTGTTTCATTAAAGATTTCACCTCTACACTAGGAATTCCATCATCCTTTTTGGGTTCGGTATCGCGTGTGACAAAGCGTCCAAGCAAGTTCCGAGGCGGCGGGTATTCGCCGCTTGCTAGAGGGTAACGCGAGCAGAGTTTAGTAGGTAGGCCGGGCGGTGATGTAGTGTAAATGTGGGGTGCAAAACCTCTGCGGGGGTGTTGTGCCCTTAGCGCGCTGCGATATTAGATGTGGGTAGGCCGTGTTTGTTGGATGTGCTGCAGTGCGGTAATGGAGAGTCGGATCCTAAAGGGACAGCCCCAGGCCGTGCGCGCTGTAAGGATCAGTCAAGTAGCCTAAACCGACGGCCAGGCATCTGCAAAAAAGAAACGCTTTGCAAGAGACAATGAACTCGTCCTGTACAGACTCCCCCAAGGTCCCAAACGATTGTGTAATTGGCACATGGAGAGGCTGTGTGTCCGCGTCTACCACGTGAATGGAGGCCGCTTTGCGAATCGGGCTGTGTTAGCTGTGAGTGCCACATGAGCCTGTGGGCTATTGTTGGAGGGGCCCAGGTCCCCTAGGTCTAGCTCGAAAACATGGGTTGATTTTAGAGGTGCTGCGGTTGTAGCGACTTTGGTGCCGTAGTGGCTACTGATCGGACGATGCCTTCGGTAAAATTGTAGGGATAAGCCGTGAGTGCCACAGGAACCTGCGGGCTATTGTTGGGGGGCCAAGTCTGGTTCGAAAACATGGGTTGATTTTAGGACGCTGCGGTTGTAGCTCACACACGACAGCGACTGGACATTTATTAAAAACACTTCGCAAAAGGCAACGAACTCGCTGCGGGACCACTAACGACACATACCCTAATGCACCCGTTGGAACGTGGTGCCCATGGGGAGAATCGAACTCCCACGACCCAAGGTCAGCGGATTTTAAGTCCGCAGCGTCTACCGTTCCGCCACATGGACAAGGAACTCCGTTATCTAGAGTAGAACTCAACCACCAGGCTCACTTCCATGTTTGCCGGATAAGGGACCTCGCAGTACTTCGGCACTCTCAGATACCGGGCAGAACGCTGTGCAGTATCAACCTCTAAGTGATCAGGAACACGCCTCTCCTGTGACTGCACCGCGGCAACCACCATAGGTAGCTCCATAGCCCTTTCTCGTATCTGCACAAGATCACCAGGCTTCACTGCAAAGCTCGGTATATTGACAACCTTACCGTTCACAGTGACGTGCTTGTGCGAAACCAGCTGCCTAGCGGAGAATATCGTCGGGACAAACCCTGCACTATAAACTACAGCAGCAAGCCTGGACTCCAGCGCTCCGACCAAATTGTCACCAGTATCACCCTTTCTGTTGTAGGCCTTAAGGAAGGTATTCCTCAACTGCTTACTGGACATCGCATAGTAACACTTGAACTTCTGGTGCGCAACGAACTGCCTACCGAAACTGGAAAGCTTTTTGTACCCCATGCCGCCGTGTTGGCCAGGAGGGTAATTTCTCGAATTGAATGGATCCTTCGACCGCCCCCAAAGGTTGACCCCCAACCTCCGACTCGCCCTGTATTTTCTTTCTACAATCGCTACCATATGACCTACAAAAATAACCCACCTACGGAGCCTACGGACGCACCACGGGCCCGCGGCGAGATAAACAACGCACGGGGGAGTATGAACATTTTGAGTAAATGTGTCAACCAATTTTGTTACTTAGTACAGGAAGTCTAAGGAGCCATTGTAGCGTCCATGTTGCTTCAAGCACCGCGCGAACAGGCCACCCAGACCACTATCGCAATAGTATATGCAAACTTGCACGAAAAACCATCACGTGGCTGATTGCGGCGGCGCAGACTTTCGGGTTGACTGTCGATAGAGTTGCTATAACATCGCAAGCGGACAAGAGCTTATCGGTAAGTATAGTGAAATGGATTGATGTTGAGGACATATCGCGCCTGTTAGAGGAGACGTACCCAAGCCAGGATATCTTCGCCTTGAGGTTTACTGAGCTGAAATCTATGATTGTGGGGCTTCCTGGGTTTGATGATGATGTGGATGGATGCAACGAAAGGGTGCTAGAGGCTATACAAATGGCGTGGAGTGCGGAAAGGGAGTAATGTGCTTTTCCTGTTCTGGGAGGTTCGTACGTGATACCAAGCTCCTACAGCTGTTGTGCAGTTAAGTCATGAGAGTCCCCGCTCGGTATCTGGCGCGTCTAATAGCGCTGTGAAAAAGTTTCCTGAAAGTAGAAATAAGCCTGACGGCTGGACTCCGTTCCAGCGCTCTGGCCTAATCGGGAGCTACGTAGCTGTGCCCGTATTACCGTGCGCGGCTTCGCTGCAAGCGAGATTATTGTGATTATAGAGAAATAGAAGTTCCTGCATGTGATTCGGGATTACGGAAATCTCAAGAACCACCCCGCTGCTCAGCGTCAAAGTATCATGATATGGTTCTGAGAGTTTTCCAAAAAGCTCATACTGCTGCTTCTTGAGCAATTCGAACGTGCCGTCATCTATGAGACCGCGCTCATGCATTCTGTGCGTAACTTCGGAGTAGGTAGTCCCCTTTTTTATCCAAGACCTATCAAGCTGCCAGAATTTGTCGAAATAGCTGTTGGAGAACAAAAGCCTGCCGTCACTGCCATACAGTGCCGCGGCACAAGGCAAGCAATTCAGCAGGTTCTTTTGAGTCTTTGAGTATCCCTTTATTTCCTGTGTCAGCTGCCAACTTTGCGTGATATCCTGCCCATATCCCACGAAACCCCCGTCCTCCGACGCCATCATCTCCGTTAACAGGTAAAGCCTCCGCTCGTTGTCGACTATCATAAAGGCTTTCTCTTGAAACTTCGAACTCTCCTCCTGGTGGCCCTTGGGTTTAGGACGTTGCGTAACGAGGGCATTATCTTGATTGTTCCTTATCAACTTGAGATAGAACGGATTATGAATCTCCACTTCGGCGTTCTTGTTCCGCTTCCACACCGGATACGGCAATGCATCGACTATGCTTCTGTAATCGTGTAGTTCCTGGGACAATCGCTCGTTCTCTCGTCTTAGATTCGCAACCAGCGACTTACCCCCGGTTACGTTCTGAATCCAAAGCAGTACACCGACTATCTCATCTTGATCGCCCACGATGCTCTGGCCGTAGCACGAACAATAGATTTCCGTGTCTTTGCCTCTCAAGTCCATGGTGAAGGATTTGTTTATCGTGCGGGCTTCCATAACATTCTTTCGCAGCTGATCTGACTCCTCAAAAAAGTTTGCAAGCTCGTTGAAGGAGCAGAATATGCTATTCAGCAGCATCTGCAGGTTAGGGGAAAATCTCTCGACCCGTTTCTTTTCGTCCCAAAGATAAAACCCGTCCCCAAGCGAGAGAAGCAAGCTAGTCAACAGGTTATCGTTATGCTTGAAATCCTGTATACTTAAGCTAGCATAAAAGCAAAAAACCGCAAGGGACACCAAGGCAAGGACTAAAGCACAGGCGGCAGCGTACGTAAACATCAACTAACTTTTTCTCATATCTCTCCACCAGCGCCACTACCCTTCCAAATGATACCTCACATCGTGGGAGGAACATACAACGAAAGGTTTCCAGTCATTTCGAAACCCAGTCTACTAAACGTTCGCAGATTGCTTCACGCACTGGGCCACGGCGTATCTGCATCCGCACTGTTCCCTGACTATCTTCAATCTCCGCAACACCATATCACTAGCGATACCCATGTTTCTATAACTCTGGTCACACCCCATCGCTGTAGAGGCCTACCACCTGATCCAGAACATACATCCCACACAGCCCCACAGCAGTACCGCGCAACTTTGCAAGGAAAAACCTGAGGTTTGGGGGTTAGCGCCCAGTCATGCCCCTCAAAAGTATTGCCAGATCGTTTATATTGCAATAGAAAATTTTCGATGCCATGCGATCGAGCACAGTTAATGCTGAATCTGTGGTCACAGTTTCCGGCACCGAGTCCGCTCCGTGCGCTGCCGCATGTAGGTGAGTAGGTATCCTCATGAAGGCCTTCTTACCACGATTGCATGCACGACCCAGGCCTGTTTACTGCTTTACCGAACTCTTTCATGTGGGAATCTACGTACGACCCAAGTCGCATCAATTTTTTCCCGTGCCAAAAGTCGAGCACCTTCCCCGCAGATTCCCGACATTCCTCAGGTGTACCATCTGGAGAAAATACATAGTTAGCGAGGAATCAGGCTTTCCGCTTATTGTCAGCGCCAGACTGCCAATTCTGTGATTTCCCAGCAAGACATACCCGCGTACATCTCGATTTTTGTCTCCCTTCCGGATACCATGGCTATGCAAAACCTGCATTTACCACCGCAAGGGACACTGCGGAGGCTGGAATCGCGGCTACTACATCATCAAGCATGACGCCCAACGCTCCCTTAATGCGAGCATCAACGACGCTTATAGGCCACGGCTTCGCTATGTCAAACATCCTAAAGGACAAAAACCCAGAGCACAAGAGGATTACCCTCGATAGCCCGTCCTTAGGCAGGTGAATGCAGCCATACCACTCAAGCGTTGCAGCTATTGCAAAGACGAGCATCTGCCCGCACACTTCATCAATGACAACCTCTCTTGGGTCGGCCTGGTTTCCCTCCGGATGACTTGCTAGATAGATCGCTACAGCGCGCAGGCCCAGCACGAACACCCCTGCAGACAGCAGCAGCGCAGCGGGAGCATTGAAAGCGACTACGGGGAAAAACGCCAAAGCTGCAACGCTGCCCACAGTTCCAGGCGCTCTGGGGGCCTTACCGCAGAAGAACCACGTAGAAACTACTTCGGAGTACCTAAGCAAAAGCGCGCACCGCAGGCGGGCGAACAGGCAACGTACGGGCAGCTAAGTACATGGGAAGCAGCCATAACCCACCGTCGCGGCGCATTACCCGAGCCACCACTGGTTTACTGGGCGGCGTTCACACTCACCATCACTGCTTATTCTCACGCATGGACTCTTGATTCTGCGTTCCGCCCTGGAAAATATGCATCCCTGCATGCCAAGCATCGCTACCACTACTAGGAGAAGGAGCGCAATCCTGGAAAATTTCATAAAAACCACCCCAACCAACCCATCGAAAAGCGAGGACCATGCTTCACGCAAAGGCCAAGCGCTAACGCGGGTAAGAACAAACGGTCTGCATTATAAACCAATAAACCTCGCAGTCAAGCCTGCCCTGAAAGATCTTGATTATTGACACATTGCCGGTATGGTAGTATCAATGACCGCCGAAGCGAAGCGGCGCTGGAATTGTTCAAGGGGAGACTCGCGTTCGGTTGCTTTATTTGGGTTCCGTAGCTCAGTGGTAGAGCGTCTGACTCTTAATCAGAGCGTCGCGTGTTCGAGTCACGCCGGAACCACCCAGCGCTGTGGCCGGGATGCCTTGAGTTGGAAATAGGAGTAGGGATAGTTGCCGAGGCTTTTTTGTGATTCGGACTGGTCCCTCGTTTGATGTTTGGATCGGTTCTGTGTACGACGAGGGCTCCGGTTTGTTTGTGCGGATATGGCGGAATTGGTATACGCGCTAGGTTTAGGTCCTAGTGGGCTCTGCCCGTGGGGGTTCAAGTCCCTCTATCCGCACTCTTTAGAGTGTGCCCTGTGAGAGGAGTAGTTTTATGCAGCAGTTCTACGTCGTGAAGGAGGTTTTGAACGAAAAACTCCGGCGTGGGTATGAATTTACCGTTGATAATGGGTACTTGGAACAAAAGATAAATGACCGGTTGCAGGAGGTTGCGGCTAGCGTCAGGATGGACGGTTTTCGCAAGGGTAAGGTCTCTCTGGAACTGGTGCGGCGCAGTTACGGCGGTGGTGTAATTAAGGAGGTGCTCTCCCAGGTAATCGATGACACGTCCTCCAAATTTATGAAGGAGGGTGCGTTTGGGGATATAGTGACTTCGGAGATCAAAGTTACTGCCTACCCCAAAGCCTGTTCAACCAACGGAGAGGGCGGTGACTTGATCTACGAACTCGAGTTTGAATTGATGCCCGAGTGCCCTCCTATCAACCCTGAGGAAATTGTTTTAGAGGAATTGGAAGCTGAAGTCGGCCAAGAAGACATTGATACCTTCATAGAGGATCTTAAGGCCAGATACTCAAACTTTGTGGCTGCAGAACCTGGGCTATGCGCAGCGCCTGGTCACAAGGTAGTGGTCGATTATCATAGCACATTTAAGGGTAAGGCATTGCGCAAGGGACGCATGCAAGGGTTTACCACGGTGCTTGGTAAAGGGAATGTGTTGGAGGGATTTGAAAATCAAGTCATTGGGATGAAGGAAGGGGAGGAGAAAGTGTTTAACCTCGAGTTTCCCAGTGACTACGGAGCACAGCCCTTTGCAGGGAAAGAAGTTGAGATGTCAGTGAAGCTTGTGAGTATCATGGTCCCCGAGGTCGTCAACAACCGTGAGGAGTTGGCTAAGGGTTGTGGGTTCAAAAGTGTGGAAGACATGGTGAATTTTGCTACTGAAAGCTTGCGGAAGCAGTTCGCTTACATGAGTAGCGCCTTGATGCGCAAGGAGTTGTTTGATCACATGGAGAAGACCTATCAGACGCAAGCTCCCGAGTCTGTGGTCTCACAGGAGGTCGCAAGGATAAAGCGTGAGTTGAGCGGTGACGAGCTTGCGAGCATGAGTGAGGAAGATATACTTAAAGAGGCGGAGCGCAGGGTGCTGCTGGGTATGATGCTGATACGGGTCTCCCGAGACTATAATGTCGTAATAGAATCTCGAGACGTTTTGGCTTTTGTCCAGTCTAACTACCCAAGTTATGGGCCTAATTTGAATGCTGTCTTGAAACGCATTAGATCTGACAAAGAGATGAGAGATCACATAAGGGGTAGGGTGCTTGAGGATAAGGTAGTCACATACATGATTGCAAAAGCCAAGAAAGAGAAGCGGAGTGTCCCTGCCGAGGATTTAAAATCACTCTTCAAGGGTATCTGAGTCGTGAAGATGAGGGGTGTAAGTCCCCGTACTTTGTGTTGTTTGGGGGTGGATTATGAACTTGGTGCCGATGGTTGTCGAACAGACGAGCCGGGGGGAGCGGGCCTATGACATATACTCTAGGTTACTGAAGGAGAGAATAATATTCATAACAGGGCCTGTGGAAGATACTATGGCCAGTTTGGTGGTGGCTCAGCTCGTGTTCTTAGAGGCTGAAAACCCAGAGAAGGATATATCTATGTATATTAATTCCCCGGGGGGAGTAGTAACTGCTGGGTTGTCTATATACGACACTATGCAGTACATTAAGCCCAAGGTTTCCACTCTTTGCCTGGGTCAGGCTGCATCTATGGGGTCTCTTCTGTTGGCGGCTGGTGAGCCTGGTATGCGCTATGCTCTTCCGAATTCCAGGATAATGGTGCATCAGCCCTCTGGCGGCTTTCGTGGGCAGGCTACAGATGTGGAAATACACGCTCGGGAGATATTAGAAATCAAAAAGAGGCTGAACGAGATCTATGTTAAGCATACTGGCAAATCTTTAGAGGAAATCGAGGTCAGCATGGAAAGGGATAACTTTATGGTTGCAGAAAAGGCTATGGATTTTGGTATAGTTGACAAAGTGATAGAGAAACGCGGAGGGGAGCAGGCATTGGAAGTGACGGATGTCGGAAGCTAGGAAAGGTGCTTATAGCTGCTCGTTCTGTGGAAAGCTTCACAGCGAGGTTAAGAAGCTTATAGCTGGCCCCAAGGTCTATATTTGTAACGAGTGTGTGGGGCTGTGCAGTGGTATACTGCAAGAAGAGAGCCATCCGGCGAGGCCCGGTGGTTTCGATTTAAAGCCTCAGGAGATCAAGCAAGTACTGGATGAGTACGTCATAGGGCAGGAGCACTCTAAGAAGGTGCTGTCCGTCGCGGTGTACAATCACTACAAGCGTTTGCGGAACTCTGGGGTTATTAGTGAGGTAGAAATCTCCAAGTCCAATGTGCTGATGATAGGCCCAACTGGCTCTGGGAAGACGCTGCTAGCGCGTACGCTGGCTAGGGTTTTGCAGGTGCCCTTTGCCATGGCGGATGCAACGACGCTGACTGAGGCCGGTTATGTTGGTGAGGATGTAGAGAACATCCTACTGAAGTTGCTACAGGCCGCTAATTTCAATGTGGAAGCCGCTCAGCGTGGTATCATATACATTGATGAGGTCGATAAGATCTCGAGAAAATCGGAAAATGCATCGATAACACGGGATGTTTCTGGGGAGGGGGTACAGCAGGCTCTGCTAAAGGTGATAGAGGGTACAGTGTCCTCTGTTCCGCCCCAAGGGGGCAGGAAGCATCCTCATCAGGAATTCATACAGATAAATACGGACAATATCCTGTTCATTTTTGGCGGCGCTTTTGATGGACTTGAGAAGATTATCGAGGCAAGAAAGCGAGGCAGCTGTATGGGCTTTGAAGCGAATGTCCAGAAGATTGCGGATAAACAAAAGGACATTTTGTGCTATACTGAACCAGAGGATCTTGTAAAGTTTGGATTGATACCTGAATTTGTAGGGAGAATACCGGTTGTTACCTCGTTGGGCAAATTGGACGAGAGTACTCTGTATCGGATATTAGTAGAGCCGAAGAACTCTTTGGTAAAGCAATATGCCAAACTGTTTGAAATGGATAATTTAGAGCTGAAGTTTGCTGATGATGCCCTTTTGGCAGTTGCTAGGAAGGCTGTCGACAGAAATACTGGGGCCAGGGGACTGCGTGCGATAATGGAGTCTCTGTTGCTTGACTTTATGTTCGATCCCTTGGGTTGCGCTGATGGCAAGGTCTTGGTTGACGCTGCCATGGTGGAAAGTGTGATGATGAGTAAGAACTGTTTTAAAAGCGGCTAAATAAGGCGGGGGTTCTTTATGGAAGGGAATGAGGTTTTGTCACTACCTGTTTTGATGCTGCGGGATACGGTGGTTTTTCCGCAGATAGTTATGCCTCTTTCTGTGGGGCGTGGCAAGTCCGTTAGTGCCTTGGAACACGCTGCGAAGAACGACAACTGCAAAATTCTGCTTTTGACGCAGATTGACGGCTCTGTAGATAATCCCAGCAATGATGATCTGTATAATGTCGGTACAGTCGCGGACGTGGTGCAGTTGTTGAGGCTCCCAGATGGGGTGCTGAAGGTTCTCATCAAGGGTGAATATAGAGCCAAGGTCCTGAATTTCATCGACGGAAGCGAGTTTTTGAGCGCAGAAGTTGAAGTTGTTGAGGACGGGGAGGAGAATATTGTAATCGATAGCAAGATAGAAGCGCTTAAGCGGTCTGTGCTTAGAGAGTTTGATGTATGGAACAAACTAAGCAAGAAGACGCAGTCTGAGGTCATTGCTTCTACGTATGAGATCAAAAAATTGGGGCATCTATCCGATGTTGTGGCCTCTCATCTCGCCATCAGTGTCGAAGATAAGCAGAAGGTCATAGAGGAATTTTGTGTAATCAAGCGCCTTGAGATGGTTTTTGGCTTTATTAAGCTGGAGATCGGGGTGCTGAACGCTCAGAAAAAGATTGATGATAGGGTGCGGTCTCAGGTTGAGGCTACCCACAAGGTTTACTATTTGAATGAACAACTTAAGGCCATTCAGAGGGAGTTAGAAGAAAGCGAAGGGTCTTGTTGTGATGGTGATTCGGCGAGTGAGTTCGAAAAGAGGATAAATGCTACCCCGCTTTCTGAGGAGGCGAAGGAGCGCGCTTTGAGCGACTTGAAGCGCTATAGAAAAATGAACTTGATGTCTCCTGAAGCCAATATAATCTCCTGTTATCTTCAATGGCTGTTGGATCTTCCGTGGGGGAAGTTTAAGCATACCAGGATAGACATGGTGCATTCGATGAAGATCCTGGATGGAAACCATTACGGCATGGACAAGGTGAAGGAGAGAATTCTGGAGTTTTTGGCCGTCTTGAAACGGGTGAAGAAGCCTAAGGGGTCGATAATATGTTTTGTAGGCCCTCCTGGTGTGGGTAAGACTTCGTTGGCGAAATCCATTGCGAAGGCTACCGGACGTGAGTTTGTCCGCGTATCTCTTGGTGGCATCCATGATGAGTCCGAAATACGGGGTCACCGAAGGACTTACGTGGGTGCTATGCCCGGTAAGATCATCAAACAAATGAAGCAGGCAAAGACCTGTAACCCGCTGTTTTTGCTTGATGAAATAGACAAAGTGGGTTCCGATTATAGAGGTGATCCAACGGCTGCTCTGCTGGAGGTGCTTGACCCAGAACACAACAAGCACTTCGTGGACAACTATCTGGAGGTGGAATTCGATCTCTCCAACGTGATGTTTGTCGCGACTGCTAACGGTCTTAATCTGCAAAAGCCTCTGCTTGATCGTATGGAAGTGATTCAGCTGTCTGGTTACACCGAAGAAGAGAAGTTGCAAATAAGCAAGCAGCACCTCATTCCCAATTTGCGCAAGGAGCATGGGTTGCGTGAGAAGGAGTGGGAGATTTCTGATGGGGCGATCTACGATTTGATCAGGTACTACACCAGGGAAAGTGGTGTAAGGAACCTGGGAAGGGAACTGGCCTCCTTGATGAGGAAGGGGGTGAAGGAGATTTTGATCGATAAGGAAGTGAAGGGCTTGCATATCACTTCCGAGAATGTGGGCAAGTATGCGGGAGTGCGTAAGCACGATTTTGGTATCATGGAGAAAAGCAGTCTGGTTGGAGTGGTTACTGGTCTTGCATATACCGATACTGGCGGGGATTTGCTCACCATAGAGTCTGTCTCCATGCCTGGTAAGGGTACTGTGAAATACACCGGTAAGCTTGGCGAAGTAATGCAAGAGTCCGTCAGGGCCGCGTACAGCTATGTTAGGTCCAGGTGTGTTGGGTTTGGTATCAGGTCCAAGGACTTTCAGATTAATGATATACACGTGCATGTTCCTGAGGGGGCGGTTCCGAAAGATGGGCCGTCTGCAGGTGTTGCTATGTGCGTTTCCATAGTATCTCTTATGACTGGTATTCCGGTGAAGAATACTGTAGCCATGACTGGTGAGGTCACGCTCAGAGGCCGGGTGCTTCCTATAGGTGGTTTGAAGGAGAAGTTATTGGCTGCGCTGCGCGGTGGAATAACCACTGCCATAATTCCTAGTCAGAACAAGAAAGATGTTGTGGAGCTGCCAGACAGCGTCAAGCAATGTATGGAAATAGTATTGGTCTCTAACGTTGACGAAGTGATAGAAAACGCACTGGTGGCCAAGGTTATGCCTCTAAGTGAGGATGAAGTGTTTGTGGAGAGGGTCTCTTCCGGTGTTGGAGACGGGGGGGACTGTACCCTATTTAACTAGTGGCGGCTGATAGGGTCTACGCCGTCAAGTTTTGCAGAACTCTGTCACGGAGAGGGTGCCTGCAAAAAGGCTGGGAACCGCGGATCAATTTTTTATATTTAACTGCAAAGTGAGTGCCTCGCTGATCGGTTGGGCATTGCGGTCTTTTTGTGCCTGATAGCGAGATGGAAATACCCATTGTGATTTATATATGGTGTTGTACAATGGGCTGCCGTGGGGGGCTGTAGCTCAGGGGTTAGAGCTACTCGCTCATAACGAGGAGGTCGCAGGTTCAAATCCTGCCAGCCCCACGCATGTTTTTGCTTCAGGAGTGCTTAGGAGGACCTGCTCTTTGTTTCGATTGCTAGTCTGAAGCAATGGACCAGGGGCTTTGGTGCACCCTGCACTTTAGCTATCTGGGGAGGTGTCATGAGAGTGCTTTTTATGGGATCTTCGGAATTTTCAGTTCCGGCCCTAGAGTCTCTTCTTAATTCTTCCCGTCATGAGGTGGTTGTGGTATACACCAAAGCACCGAAACCTGCTGGTAGAGGCCATGCGCTGACGAAGACTCCGGTGCATATTTATGCCGATAAGTTAGGGACTCCCGTACGATCGCCTACGTCGTTACGATCTGAAAGCGAAAAGGAAGTGATGGCGGAGTATGCCCCGGATGTTGTGGTGGTGGTGTCTTATGGGTTGATCTTGCCGCGGTGGGTGCTGACGACCCCAGGCTTTGGGTGCGTGAATGTTCATCCGTCGCTGCTTCCCAGGTGGAGGGGCGCGGCGCCTATGCAACACGCCATATTGTCGGGGGATGAACTGACAGGGGTCACAATCATGCAACTTGATGAGGAACTCGATGCCGGGGACATATTTTTGCAAGAAAGCACGCCTATAGGTAAACAGGAGAATATACATGAGCTTAGCGCACGACTGTCTATCATGGGCAGTCGAATGTTGCTGGAGGTGCTAGACAACCTCGGAAGTATCAGATCTACCAAGCAGAGCGATTTCGGCGTGACCTACGCGAAAAAGCCTGAGGAATTTCAGATAGATTTTAACAATCCGGCAGATTATATATGCAGGCAGGTAAGGGCCTTGTACCCGAGGGTCTTTTTTCTTCTAGGGGGCAGAAGGATAAGGGTGTTAGAGGCCAATAGCTACGCGCTGCCTGAGATGCAAATCGGTGACGTGGTGAATGATAGGCTACACATAAAGTGCGGTAGCGGCACAGCTTTAGTCCCGCAGGTTGTGCAGCCTGAGTCTAGAAAGCCTTGCAGTATAGACAGTTTTTTATGCGGGTTCCGGGGCGATATACCACAAAATGTGCTGTAGGTTGCACTGTATATTCCTGCTTAGTGGCAAAGGTCGGGAGGATCTCGCGTCGGTTCGAATTTCTCTAAGGATACTGTCTTAAGCTCTCCCACGGCGGTTTAGGACTATGCGAGCTTGCTTGGCGCAGGTAGGTTTCGTAAATGCTTAAACTCCCCAATCGGGTGCAGTTTTTGGTTTGACCAACACGGGGTCCGAAATTGACAATCTTACCTTTCTACAATAGCATGAACCAGTTTGGGTAATCAGTAGTGGTCATGGGGTACGTAGTTGCGGCTTTCTATCGCTTTGTTCACCTGCACAACTACTACGATATGCGTCCTACCATACGCGAGTTCTGTGTGGAGCGTGGTATAAAAGGCACCATCATTTTGGCTGAACAGGGTATAAACGCCACAATAGCGGGTAATCGTGCGGCCATGGACGAGTTTTTCTCATTTTTGAACTCGGATGAGCGATTAAGCAACATGCGGTACCATGAGAGTTACTCTGACAGGGAACCATTCTCAAAGATGAAGGTGCGGCTGAAGTGCGAGGTCGTGCGGCTGGGTATAGATGGGTTCGACTGCTCCTCCAGAGGGGAATATGTGGATCCTCATGACTGGGACGGGTTTATATCCTCATCCGGTGTGCACGTTATTGACACTAGGAACGGTTATGAGATCCGGTTTGGCAAATTCAAGGGTTCCATAGACCCGGGGATTACCTATTTTCGCGAATTTCCGGAGTGGGCTAGGGAGTGGTCGTCGGATAAGGACCGGGACATCGATGTTGCTATGTACTGCACCGGAGGCATTAGGTGCGAAAAGTCCACCGCCTTCATGAAGAGTTTGGGCTTTAAAAATGTGTACCACCTCAAGGGCGGCATACTGAAGTACCTTGAGGCTATGAGGGCGAAGGAAGGCCTATGGGAGGGGGAGTGTTTCGTCTTTGACGATAGGATCGCTCTCGATCGCAACATGATGCCTAGCCAGGACATCAAGTGCGTTAAGTGCATGGGCAGGGTTGACGCTGGGGAGATCCGTTCCATTTCCAAGGGCAATATTGTGTGCGGGGACTGCAAGTCAATGGCGCAGCAATCTTCTATAGAATAAATGTTCGGGGCGGTGCGCATCGCCCGTTGGATTTTTGCAGGGTCTGCTCTTGCTGGTGGTTGAGGTTTGTGTTACCTTGAAGGTAGGTTCTCTTTCCGCTTGCCATGCGCGATAGTGCTGTTCTGGATCTGCATTTAGTGTCGGATTCCACGTGTGAGACCGTGGTCGCTGTAGCGAGATCTGCGGTGGAGCACTTTAAGACGGTGAGAGTCAACGAATTCGTGTGGTCCCTGGTGGGGAACAAGCGCCAGGTTGACAGGGTCATGCTGAACATAAACCCCGAAATGCATAATCTCATCATGTACACCATGGTGGACGATGAGCTTAGGGAGTATCTGAAGGGCAAAGCTGCCGCGCAAGGGGTGAGGTGCATACCAGTTTTGTCGCACATAATAAGGGAGATTTCCTGTTATTTACAGGTGGCCAAAGACCCCGACGCGCATCCCCATAGGCTCAGTGATGAATATTTTAACCGTATGGATGCCATAAACTATACGGTGTCCCACGATGATGGACAAAGCCTTTGGGATGTGGATCAGGCAGATATTGTGATAGTGGGGGTGTCGAGGACTTCAAAATCCCCCACGAGCATATACCTGGCGTACAGGGGATATAAGGTCATGAATATTCCGTTGGTGCACTCAGTGCAGTTGCCGATAGATCTCTCCGCACTGACGGGCAAGTTAGTGGTTGGACTGGCTATCGATGCGGACAGGCTCATCCGAATTCGCAGGAATAGGTTGATTTCGATGAAACATCAGGAACACTGCAACTACGTGAGCTATGAGCAGGTTGTTGAGGAGCTAAACGAGGTGAGGAGAATATGTGCAAAGAACCGGTGGCCCGTGATAGATGTTACCCAAAAATCGGTAGAAGAAATTGCAGCCACGATCATCCAGTATTATAACAAAAAAGTCACTGGACGGTAGCTTGCAGCTTTTTGATTTTATCACCATTGTGTTGTTGCAATGTATATAATTGACGGCAAACATCTTGGACACAAGGCTGTGGCTGAGGCCATGCGCGATGTGCATACGCGTACCGGCCAAGATGTGTATGCCGTGAATGTGGAACGCGCTGGCAATGCGGGTGTGGATTACTATTTTGATGGAGAACAGGAGAGAAAGCTTCTATATGAGTGCCCTAAAATTACCGATAGTAGCTCCTTTTCTCGATCTTATGACTATGTGATCAGAAATGTGCTGAATGCAACAAAGTGCAAAGACGCCAGGGATGCGCGTCTGGATTGTGCGGTACTTGCCCGGGCATGCGCCAGCTATGTGCTCTCCGGAAATCCGCTTGAAAGTTGGGGACCGGACAGCGCAACGTACGAGTACTTTCCGAGTATGACGGAGGGATTCAACAGCGAGAGGCTAGATGCACCCTTTGCGGATATACAGAATATAGGCCTGTATCCGATAGTTCCTGATGATTATTGGTTTGAATGTGCGCTACGCTGTGGGGTGCGTACCATACAACTGAGAGCAAAAGCTGCGTCCCTTGAGGAGATTCGAGGGATGGTACAGCGTTGCACCTCACTGTCCCGGGAACATGGCGTTAGACTGATTGTGAATGATCATTGGAATTTAGCGCTGGAGTATGGCGCATATGGCGTACATCTAGGTCAAGAAGATATGAGGACTGCGGACCTTGAGAAAATACTCAGATCGGGAGTAAGGTTGGGCCTGAGCACGCATTGCTATCACGAGCTTGCCCATGCATGCTTCTATCAGCCTTCTTACGTTGCGCTGGGGCCGGTATTTCATACTACGTCGAAGGATATGAAATTTGAGCCGCAAGGCCTACAATTGCTGAGGCAGTGGGTGAGGCATACTAGGCACGCTGTGGTGGCAGTGGGTGGTATAAATGCCTCGAACATAGATTCCGTTGTTGGCTGCGGAGTTAAAGGGGTGGCCGTAATTTCTGCCATTACCGGGTCCACAAACCCAGAAAATATGATCCGATGCCTACTTGAAGCCGCTGAAGGCTGCGTCCAGACCCCTTAGACTACTTTAGAGTGATATCGTTAAATTCCGCGGGGTGTGCCCTTGTCGACCCGCTTCTACGCCGGGTGTGCTAGCACGCTTATTCCAATCAGAGATATGGTGTTGCCATTTTTCTTCAGAATTTTAAATGAAAACCCATGTATCTGGAATACCTCGCCCTCTTCCGGGATGCGCTCTACTTCGTGAAGGATGAGGCCTGCCAGTGTAGAGGCTTCTTCCGGTAAATTCCAACACAGCTCTCGGTTCACATCTCTAATCGGAGCTTCCCCGCTGATGCAATATTCGCTGCTACTGATCGCGTTAATCAGACTTTCGGGTACCTCGTCGTGCTCGTCGGAGATGTCGCCCACTATCTCTTCCAAGATATCTTCCAAAGTCACAGCGCCCTGTAGGGTGCCGTACTCATCAACAACGAGGGCTAAGTGCCTGCGATTCTTGCGGAAGTTGTGCAGCTGCACGCTCAGGGGTGTAGTGTCCGGTACGAACCAAGGCTTGGTCATAATATTGTAGATGTCAACTTTGGTGACTTCACTGCCCTTTTCTCTGACTAGGTCGGTCACGTCCCTAACATGCACCACACCTACTATGGACTCTTCGCTTTTTTGCCACACGGGGATTCTGCTGTGGCTGCTTTGCAGAATCTGCTTCACTAAAACTCCCACGTCCTCGTCTATACTGAGGGTGAACAGATTCTTCCTGTGGATCATGACCTGGGATACCTCTGTTTCCGCCAAGTCTAACACGCTGCTGAGCATGTCCAGGTCTTGTTTCAGCATGGTGCCCTTACTGCCATGCATCAATATTAGGTCTCGCATGGCCTCTGCAGCGGAAATAATTTCGCCTCCCACCCGCACTCCGAATACTCTCAGCATGTAGTCAACCAAGCACTTTATCAGAGAGCATAACGGGGACAAAACGAACGAACAACAGGCTACGCACCGGGCGGTGCATAACGAAATCTTCTCTGGGTTCTGCATGGCATATGTCTTAGGCAGGACTTCCGAGAACAGCAATATAAGGAAGGTTACCGTAAGCGTGGAGACCACAATCCCCTCAGGCCCCAGGAACTCAAGGAACATCGCAGTTGCGACTGAGGAAGAGGATACATTGACTATCGTGTTACCCAGCAGCAAGGCACTGATGACCAACTCCTTGCGCTTGCTGAGAGACTCAACGATTTTTGCTCTTCTATCGCCACTTAGAACCAATCTGTGCACAGAAGAAGCACTCACTGAGGTAAGCGCAGTCTCTGCAGCAGAGAACAGCGCGGAAGCTAACAGTAAAAGAATAAAAATGAGAAACACTACGGGAACATAACCCACCCCGCTTCGACTATACACAATAACTATGTGTCCTTCAAGCCGAAAAATTTTCATGCCTTGACCATTCGGGTTTCTGCGCCACTCGGATGATGATATAAACGGGGGACGTTTACGTAATTTACGCTTTTGAATTACTCCGCACTTTCTGTATAATGGCCGGACTGCCGTTATTGGACTATGTCGTGTAGTGGGGGCGCCAAGTTATGCATCCAATAGCCTATCTTGTCGACACGTTGCTTAGCATATGCAATGTCGCTCTTATCGTTTGGGTGCTGCTGGGGTGGCTGATCGCTATGGGTGTGCTCAACAGGTACAACGAGTTTGTCCATAGGATATTTATGGCGTTGTCTAGAATGCTTAGTCCGCCGATTTCCTTTATACAAAGGTACGTGCCCTCCGTTGCTGGCTTTGATTTTTCCCCGCTGATTCTGTTAATTGCCATCAGCTTTTTTAGGTACGCTTTACGCTACTATTTTGGGTAAGTAGAACATGCTGAGGGATCGCATTGTGAAGGGGTGCCGCATTTTCATTCATGTTGTTGCTGCCATTTTCATTGTCCTATCAGTGCTGACATACGACGCATCTGACGTATCTTTCAACACATCTGGCACTCTGAATGCTGGTGCAACTAGAAATTTCATGGGGGTTCTGGGAGCATATGTAGGTGACCTCGCGGTCCAGCTGTTTGGGGTTTCTGGTGCCTTACTTGGGGTTTTTATACTTTGTAGATTGAGGAGGATGCCTACCGTTGCAAGAGGGACATATGTACTGTGTGCCCTATGCGTCACAGTTGGTGTCAGCGGCATCTTTTCCAGGTTGTCGTTCGGCATAACCAGCAAGTTCTATCATGGCGGGTTTTTGGGTTCTAAGCTTGCATCATACTCGCTTTCCTTATCGATATTTCTGGTGATTGTTGGGATTATGGGGTCTGTAGGGGGCAATTTTCTTGTCACCTTGCACGAGCTTTTGTCGAGGCTGAGAGCGCGCATTAATGCGTTACGAGGCGGGGAATATGAGGATGATTCGGCTGAGGAGGAGGTGCAACATTCGGTGGAATATCCAGCGTTGCTACCGACCATGGCGTCTTACATTCCTCCGATTCCTTCGCATTCGCGGCCGTTATATTCTCAATCAGTGCCGCATTACAATGCTACGCCACAGCATAAGGTTCAGCAGTATAATGAGCGGTACAGTGAGCCAGAGCATAAGGTTCAGCAGTATGATGAGCAGCACAGTGAGCCAGAGCGGCCAGAGCGTCCGGATGATACCACTGCTTGGCGGCCCATGCCTACGAGGACTCCTCCGCCGCCTAGGACAAGTGAGATAAAGATCACGAGGACAACCAGATTTACCCTGCCGAATGTGGAGTTATTGACACAGTGTACTCCTAC
>JBQEQV010000023.1:0-17297 GCA_052043585.1 Anaplasma sp.
ATGAAGGTGACAATGGCAACTATAAATGGTGATATCAGGGACATCAGACTCTGTTGGGCTATGAAACCCTTATATCCGGTCACATGTTGTGATCAACGGGAGAGCAGCAAAATCTCACCGACAATCTCCCACCAACAAGCGAGATCATGGGGAAAAGGGGAGCAGGCTGGTGTCGAGAGGATAAGTATCAGCCCCTTGTGGCGCATCGTAACCACAACACTGGGCAAGCCAGTTACGTAAGAGACACACCAAATCGATACCACTCCCCGAACCCTCAACACCCTTCAAGTGTAAATACCTAAAAATTTAAGGCATAAACCTAGCTAGAATAAGCGAGAATGAAAAAGTTCTATGGAAAACTAGCTAAACTAAGAATGTCGATGTAGATGGCATTTTAGCCAGAATATGCACTATATACCAAATAGTGCATAGTTTATAGCTTAAATGGAAAAGCCCCGGAAGGATTTCTCCCGGGGCTTTCATCGTAGGAGTTAGAAGGCGAATCTAACACCCACTTCAGCACCGTAGTAAGCGAAAGTAAAGGACGCAATTCCGCTATCTCTGCTCTTACCGACAGTGATGTCATCAGACAGCCGTTGCAGTGGCAAGTCGTCATAATCACCATCACCGAGTACACGGTGGTAGTAAGCGCCTACGAAAGCGGAAATTTCAGGGGTTACAGCGTAGCTGAGACCAGCCTTGACTTTGTAAGCAAACTTCGGATGAATGTGACCATCCACCACACTTACAAAGTTACCACCGACACCAGCACAAGCGTATGGAACAACGCCCACACCTTCAGACAACAGGTCGTAGCAGGCATTCACCATCACTGACGTTGAAGAAACGGCTGGAACCTCGACCGACACTCCCCCTTCAACCGACTGCACGAACGCCTCAGTGACGATAGCTTGTTCTTCTTTGGTGAGCTCGAGAATGGACGCTGCCAAGGTTTGCGCAACATCAGGTTTTAACTTGCTGGTTGCATTAGTTCCCTCAAATGCATTGCCGGCCTTTACATTTGTTGCACTATTACCACTGCCATCGGCTTCGAATGCCTTGCTAAGTGTATCATATTTAGTTGGTGCGCCGCCGCTGCCACTCTCGCTTTGGCTTAAGTTACCAGCCCCACTTCGACAGTTGGTTCTATCCACCAAGGTGTTATCGCTGCTGCCGTTCTTGATACCTCTTCCACAGATCTTATGACTTACATTAACTGCCTCGTCTGACGCGTAAGTAGCGGGGCCTAAGTTTCTGGGATCGGATTCAACGACTGCGGCAAAGCGTTGAGCCCGATCCTTGGGCATTTTGTTGACAAGAGCGCTGGGGAGGTTATCTGCTCGACTGTTGACAACGCCGCTTACCAACTCGCCGCCCAAGAGGAATATGGAATTTGCGTCCGGGTCTCTACCAGCCTCATTTGTCATTTTCAGTTTCTTGATTGGGAACCTTTTGTATCCTAGTTCCACTTCGATCCTTGTTTTCTCTACAGAGTAACCCAAACTTCCTTTAAGCGCAGAAAATCTGCTATCTGAAAAACCTATTGTAGGATTCGGGGTCTCCCAATCGAAGTTCTTTGCCAAAAGCTCCGGTCTACCGGCAATGTCCTTGTATGGAATAAAGACCCTGTCGCCATGGCCGGCCTTCCTGACCGTAAATTGTTGGATGCCGCTAAACGCTGGGTTGTAACCAAATTCTATATAAAAGTTCCCTTTGATGTTTTGAGCATAAGGAGAGAATCTCTCTTCAAAACTCATTTTGTGGCTTTGAGGATTAGAAAATGCGGGACCGATAGGCAGAATTGCCGCCAAGACCGCCAACACTCCTCCCACAGAAACTTTCCTGCAACTTATAGCACTCATGAACTAACTCCTAAAACAACATAGAGGCAGCGGGGCACCACCCAGCTCTGCGTCTTTCTGCTTATGACTTGCACTAGACCTTTTGGACACGGTCCGCCTCAAACATACAATCTTCAGATGTGTGTATAGTTTAAGATATATGGTTAAACTTGTAGTTATGCTATAGTTAATTTCGCCAGCTTTCTCCAACATTGCCCGACTATGCTAACTATATCTCAAGCATCGCTATTGACATGATATTGACTTCTGAAGCCTCATTATCTTTTTCAGTGGATTAACGAATTTCCTGGGTTACATTGCTCTTGGGATCAAGTTCAATGCGATAAGCTTTACTCTGGTACATTTTTTGTCACATCTGGCTTGATTTTGTGACTGTTCTGCGCCCATCGAATACGGAGCCAGCGTTACTGTGCGACGAACGCCCGCGTACCAACTTGAATACGGCGGGTTCTCCTTACTTGAATACTGCAAAGTTATGTAGTAGATGACCAAACATCATGGGTTGGTGTGGTATGACGATGTTGACCGAGAAAGTGAAGAGCGTGATGAAGGAATATGCTCCCTACTTTGCGTTGTTCAGACTACATAGTGTGGAAATATCTTTGCTTGCAGCCTTCCCGACCTTCTCCAGCATAGTGCTTGCATCGGATAATTTGTTAAAAGCCCTTTGGCTGTTTGTGTTGACCATTATCGCCGCAGTCGTTGTTAGATCCGCTGGGTGTGTGGTGAATGACATATTTGATAGAAAAATTGATGCGCAGGTCGAGAGGACCAAAGATAGACCGCTGGCCTCCGGTAAGTTGACTGTCTATCAAGCATTAAAGGCTCTGGTACCGCTAGTATTAGTTGCCTTGGGTATCTTGGCGCTTACCAATGCGCTGACCTTCTATATCAGTGTTGTGTGTGCCGTGGGAATTGTGCTCTACCCCTTAGCAAAAAGGCATATTTCCTGCCCGCAGTTCGTGCTCGGTTTTGTTTGGAATTGCGGAGTGCTGATAGGCTCTGCCATGGCCTCTGGTACATTAACCCTAGGGTCGGTGCTTTTGTATATTGGATGCATATTTTGGACTACAGCTTATGACACGATATACGCACATCAAGACAGAAGGGACGATGTTTTATTGGGTCTCGGTAGCACCGCGATAACGTTCGGTGACGACACCAGGCTATATATAAGAAGGCTGTACACGCTCACAATTACCATGTGGGTATGTGCTGGCCTGGTATCAGCGCTCGGCATAGCGTATTACCTGTTTTTACTAGGCATTGCCGGGATGTTCTATTATCAGTACAGGGAGTCAGACTTTGACAGCCCAAGTAAATGCATGTATATGTTCAAAATCAACATCTACGCGGGGATTGTGCATTTTTTCGGTGTTCTTTTCGGTAAGGTGGGTGTGTGATGTTCTCGCGTGTGTACTCTGTGTTCGTTAGATGTCACTAGATCAACTAGATGTCGTCACTCCGGAGCACTTTAGGTCCTGTATGGGCAGGTTTGCCACTGGTGTCACCGTGGTGACCACTACGGATCAGGGTGGTGCCATGCATGGAATAACGGTAGGCTCGTTCAATGCTGTGTCCCTTGATCCGCCTCTGGTGCTGTTTTCCATAGGGGAGTCTTCCTCTAGATTTGGTGTGTTTAGCTCATGTACCAGGTTTATTGTTAATGTGCTTAGCGACGGACAGAAGAAGGTCTCAAAGGATTTTTCTGAAAGGAAGGGCGAGCAATGGGAGGATCGTGTCTTTACGGTTGTAGAGGATGTGCCTGTTATAGATGGTGTGATAGCCTATTTTTACTGTGCAATGCATCATCTGTACGATGGGGGAGACCACAAAATCGTGGTTGGCCGGGTTCTGGATTGTAAAACGCTGACCGATGCCAATCCGCTGTTGTATTACCGCAGGGAGTATTGGAAATTGGGTGGTAGAGTAACGTAGCAGTTGACGAAGGCCCAAGTTACCTAAAGGGGTCGTTCATATTTTCAGTGGTGGCCTGTATGCTGATTTTCCTGTAGTACCTGTATGGGGGTTTAGCGGCGCATCTTTAAGAAGGCTATCATTTGTTGACATTGCTGAGAGATGGTCTTAATGGTACAAACCGCTGGCAATATTGAGGGCCTCTGTGATTAGGGTTGGTATTGTGGGTTGTGCGGGCAGGATGGGTAGCCTACTTGCGCAGGAAGTAGCAAAAACTGCGGGCATGACACTCAGTGGTGGTGTTGTACGAAGGGGACACGACCTCGTTGGGGTAGATATGGGAAAGGCCTTTGGTTGGGGACATGGCGCAAAGATTACTGATTCTAAGGAATTTCTTTTTGATTTCTCTGATGTTGTTGTTGATTTTAGTAGCCCCGAGTGTATGCTCGAATGCACGAAGGTTGCTTCTGGCAGGGGCACCCCCCTTGTTAGCGGTACTACCGGGGTGAACGAGATTGATTTTCGCGAATATACACGCGGATTTCCTTTTTTGTGGTCATGCAACATGAGTGTAGGTGTGACGTTGTTGTTAAAGCTTGTCGAAGAGGCTGCTGTGGGATTAAAGGGCTATGACATAGAAATTCAAGAGCTTCACCACAGGGGAAAGAAGGATTCTCCCTCTGGTACTTCTGTTATGTTGGGTAAAGCCGCAGCAAAAGGGATGGATGTGGAATTTAGGCCAGAGCAGCACACTTTTGGTTCTGGCGGCAGGCGGGACGGTGTCATAGGGTTTTCTGTTGCTAGAGGTGGGAACGTGGTGGGCGATCATTGCGTTTCATTTCTTGGTGATGGGGAAATTGTGGAGTTGCGCCACAGGGCCATAGATAGGATGGTTTTCGTAAAAGGAGCAATTAAGGCTGCCTCTTGGTTAGTTGGGAAGCCTGAGGGGGTGTATACCATGTTAGACGTTTTGAGAGAGTAATTTCAGTGTCTGATGTCCACGCCACCGTGAAGGGCCTAAATCTGTGGTACGATAAGAAGCAGATTTTATTCGATGTAAACCTGGAGGTACGCAAGAGAGAGGTGTCGGCTCTCATAGGGCCTTCCGGGTGTGGTAAGTCCACACTCTTGCGGTGCTTCAATCGGATGAATGATTTCATGCCCGAGTGCAAGATAGACGGGGAGATTAACGTAGATGGGATGGATGTATATTCTCCCAGCACCAATGTTGTCTTACTTCGAGCGAAGGTCGGCATGGTGTTCCAGAAACCTAATCCGTTTCCCAAATCCATATATGATAATATTGCCTATGGTCCGAAGTTACATGGGCTAGCTAGGAGCAAGAAGAAGCTTGATATTATCGTAGAGGAGAGTCTCCGCAGTGTGGGGCTCTGGGAGGAATTGGGTGGCAGATTGAAGGATAGTGCATGCAAACTTTCTGGGGGGCAACAGCAGCGCCTGTGCATTGCCAGGGCGATTGCGGTGAAGCCGACTATGTTGCTAATGGATGAACCGTGCTCTGCGCTTGATCCAGTGTCCACCGGTATAGTAGAGGTTCTGATTAAGGAGCTAAAAAAGGACTTCACGATAGTGTTGGTGACACACTCTATAAAGCAGGTGCGCAAAATTTCTGACACGGTGGCTTTCTTTCGCGACGGGAAGATCCTGGAATCTGGCAATACCGTGGAGGTGTTTAAGGATCCAAAGTCTGAGGAAATGAAAAGATATTTGGCTGATCACCTGTAGGTTCTGTAGGGTGTGCCTGCTGGTTTGGAGGAGCAAAGGTTTCCTTCGTAGTTCTTGTGCGACGAGCGATCCTGCTGCAAGTGGCTTGAATGCAACTGAGTACCTTTCTCTGTTGCATCTTCGTTGTCTATTACTGAATATTGGGGGCACGGGCCGCTTACGGATGTGTGACTAAGTTGCTAAGGTTCGGTGAGGTGCGCTTCCAGATGAATCTCGGCAGGGGGTGCGACAGATGTGGTTTTAGACGAAATATATCAGCGAACTCAGGAATGGCTGCTAAAATGGCTGCTAATAAGTTGCCATGCTCATGGTATTTAAGTTGTAGAACCCTAAGTTGTATTGAGAATTTATCGTACAGTAAATGTGCCTCATATACCCTTGTGTGGCTCTATAGATGTTAGATTCAGGACCATAAGTTGGGTCGATTATCTTCAGTTTCTGAAAAGTACTGTTGCTAACATCAACTTTCTAGGTGATAATCCAGGTTTGGTCAATGGGGGTTGGGCTATGGCTGTGCCCAAGAGAAAAAAGTCGAAGTCGCGTCGCAATATGCACCGCTCTCATTTGAGGTTGTCTGCTCCTAATGTTGTGGTTGATCCTACTACCGGGGAGTACAAGCTCTCTCACCATGTATGTCTGGGTGGATACTATAACGGCAAGCAGGTGGCTAAGGCAAAAATCCAGTAATGTGTGGTGTATGACTAGTAGCGATAGTGTTTCTATAGCACTTGACGCCATGGGGGGAGACTTGGGCCCCGAGGCAGTCATTAAAGGTGCGGACTTGGTGCTTTCCGAGGAGATTCCGTGTGAGCGTAAGTTGCATTTGAGCATATATGGTAAGAAGGACGCGGTGATGCCCGTTCTTGGCAAGTACAAGAGGGTAGAGAAAAATAGCGTCTTTATTGATGTGCCTGATGCTGTGCTGTCGGACGATAGGCCGTCTTTTGCTCTTAGGCATCGTAGGCGTTCGAGCATGTGGTGTGCGGTCGAAGATGTCAAGAAGGGTGTGGTTTCTGCTGCGATTTCTCCTGGGAATACAGGTGCGCTTATGGCTATGTCCAAGTACCTTCTGGGGACTCTGCATGGTGTGGATCGCCCGGCGATTGCCAAGGTGCTACCATCTCGGGGGCAGAGCTTTGTCATTTTGGATCTGGGAGCCAATGTTGAGTGCGGGCCGGACACTTTGTTGCAGTTTGCGATAATGGGGAGGGCTTTGGCAAGGGCTGTGTTGGGTCGAGAGAATCCGAAGGTTGGGTTGCTGAATGTTGGTGGAGAAGAGACCAAAGGCACTAGCGCGGTCAAGGAGGCTTTTGCTTTGATGAGGAATGCAGAACCCGGGATGAATTTCCATGGGTATGTGGAGGCCGGTGACGCGTTTGGGGGCGTGGTAGACGTTGTGGTGACGGATGGGTTTTCCGGCAACATATTGCTAAAAACCTGTGAGGCCGTTGCCGATCTGTCGTGCTTTATGCTACAGAAGGCGATGCGCTCTTACTTGCTTGGCAAGATTGCCATATGCATTTTTGGCCCTGGTCTGAAGAAGCATACTGTCGACACAGATGCCAGGTCGTACAACGGGGCGGTATTGCTTGGGTTAAACGGCGTGGTTGTTAAGAGTCATGGTTCGGCCGATGGTAGGGCATTTGGGTATGCCATCAAAAATGCGGTGTGTTCGATTAGTCAAAACATCATCTCCAGGATTGCCTCGGAGATGCAGGAAATTTAATGAAAAGGTCCGTTTTGTGTGGAGTGGGCTCTTTTCTTCCGGCGAAGGTCGTCACTAATGATGACCTATCGAAATTGGTTGACACGACTGACGAGTGGATCTTCAAGAGAACTGGCATAAGGTCTAGGCACGTGGTCGAGTATGAGACCGTGTCCGGCATGGCTATTGAAGCGGCAAGGAGTGCTTTAGAGAGTGCTGAGATATCTGAGAAGGAGGTGGACCTTATAATCGTTGCTACGTCCACTCCGGATAAGACTATACCAAGTTGTGCCGTCATGGTGCAAAATGGCCTTGGTTGCGCGAAAGCGGCAGCTTTTGATATAAACGCGGCCTGTTCTGGGTTTGTGTACGCGGTGTCGATTGCAGATAGCATGATCAAGGCTGGGCAAGCGAACATTGCTCTGATCATAGGTTCCGAAGCCATGTCCAAGGTAGTAGATTGGAGCGACCGGTCTACCTGCGTATTGTTCGGGGATGGGGCCGGCGCGTTTGTGCTCAAAGGTGCCAGCAACGGCAGTAGACCAGATGTTGGAGTCATATCTACTGTGCTTTATTCAGATGGTTCACTCCACGACATACTGTACACGGATGGGGGGGTCAGCACCACGGGCAAGGCTGGACGCATATGCATGCAGGGTACAGTGTTATTTGAGCATGCGATCGTGAAGCTAATATCCTCGATCACGGAGCTGTTGGACCGCAATTCTCTCAGCATCGATGCGGTAGACTGGTTCATTCCGCATCAGGCCAATGTGCGAATTGTAGATTCCGTCATTAGAAAGCTCAAGCTCCCTGTGGATAAGGTAATACTGAGTATAGGTGAGCACGCTAACACTTCTGCCGCGTCCATACCACTTGCCGCATATGAGGCAAAACAGCAGGGCAAAATGAAAGAAGGTGACCTAGTGCTTTTAGCTGCGATGGGCGCGGGTATGACATGGGGTGCGAGTCTTATCAGGCTGTAGAGCAAGGGTGTATAGGCGTGAGGGGCAGGGGGTATGTAGTTTCACCCGGCCTTGTGGTAAATTATTTTATGTCGCAGGCTCCGCATAGAATGTGGCCAATGCTCCGCTGCAAGCCCTGCTAGCGCAATTTCTGGAAAAAGTTTTGCAAGATTTCCGTATTTTCGCGTTCAAAAAACCCTCCGTAAATTTCAGGGACGTGGCTACAGAATTGGAACACCCTGGGACCATTTTCCACACCTCCGCACTTTACGTTATAGGCGCCAAAGTACAATCTTCGAATCCGCGACAGCGATATTGCATAAGCGCACATGGCACACGGCTCAAGCGTGACATACATATCACAGTTACTGAGTAGGTGTGTGGATAAATGCTTACACGCCTCTCTGATTGCGAGCATTTCTGCGTGGGCTGTGGGATCTGAGTTTTGAACTATAAGATTATGTTTTTTTGATATTACAACACTATCGGCAACCACCACGGCTCCCACTGGAACCTCCACGGAAGAGCTAGTCGCCTCTTCCATCGCTAATTTCATATAGATGCGGCTCGACATACTGATGTTGCATACACTTGGGTTTACAGCATAGAACGAGAGCGAGGGCGCGTAAAGGGGCAGAAAAAGTTACTTTTCCGCTTCTTTTTTATTAAGGTGATATGGCAGGGCTTTGTAGTTTTGCCGCACACGTGCTAGAATCGCGGCAAGCACGCGAAGGTCTGCGTTAGGGAATCGCGGGTATCGGTGTGATTGGTCTTTAAGGGGGCTGTGCTGTGGATCCTCTGTTGTGGTTCACCTGCGGTAAAGGTGCTGCAAGGTTGATTAAGGGCTTATTCGGATCCCTTTTCATGATACTAGCCTTCATAACCTCGTGGTTCCTCCTAAAAAGGTGTGCCAAAAAGATCTGGGCGGCCTGCAAGAAGCTCTGGTGCGCCATCGTAGATGCTATATGTTGGGTCATAAGTGGGATTGCGGGCCTATTTCGCGGGTACAGTGAGCCTGAAGTTGTGGAAGATGATGATGAACTTGCTTCCACAGAGGACCAGACTGACCAAGACAGATACGAAATAGAAAAAAAGGAAGCGCTGCTAAAGAAAGATCACCGTGTGACGCAGAAGCCCAAGGAGGCCAGTGCTCCGGAATATGAAAACACTGCACAAATAGTCGGCATCGCGGAGCCGATCGGCAAGTGGACCCGGTATGTAATGTCAGAAAGGAGTCAAAGTCTGGCTGACCTGTTCAGAAGTAGTGCGGCCGCCAAGAGTCCGGAGGACCTTCCAAACGGGTTCTGGCAACTTTTTGTGCGGATGCCGAGTAGATACAAGGGCAAGTACATGGCGAGGTCCAAGTAGTAGCCTGCGGTGTTTTCAGTATGACGCTCTGATGGTATAATCCCCGAGTTGTTTTGCGGGTTTTTCATGCAGGATTTGAAGAGGGACGATGCGCTCGGTAGCATAGGTAGTTTGCCCAGTAATATTGAAGCTGAGCAAATGCTCATAGGCGCGATGTTGCGGGACAATAGAATCTGCGATGCCTTAGAAGACATAATAAGCGCGGACGTGTTTTTCGACCCTCTGCACGGCCGTATTTTTGACCAGGTGGTCAAGATTAACAAGCGTGGTCTGGCCGCTAGCGAGATAAGCCTGAAAATGTTTTTTGATAACGATGCGGCACTTATTGAATGCGGTGGCGCGGAGTATCTGGCGAAAATTGCAGCGAAGGCGAGCGTAGTTTTTGACATAAGAAGTGTGGCTCAGGTTGTATTCGATGCCCACCTGCGACGCTGCCTGATCGCCTTCGGGCATGAAGTAGTGAGTAATGCCTATAATTACGATTCCGATAACCCGTCAGAACAGCAGATAGAGGATGCGGCGCAAAGTCTGTTTTTGCTGAGTAATAAGGGTAAGTCCGACAAAAGCTACCACAGGTTTTCGGTGTTGGTGGAGGACGTAAGGAGGAAGATTGAAGCTGCTAGAGGCAAGCAAGGTGGGTTGCAGGGGGTGTCTGTGGGCCTCAAAGATCTGGATCAATTGCTAAGTGGACTCCAGAATTCCGATTTGATAGTCCTGGCTGCGCGTCCTTCTATGGGGAAAACGGCTCTAGCCCTCAATATGGCCCTCAGCGCGTGCAAATCCCTCAAGGAAGAAGGGAAGAGTGTTGGGTTTTTCTCCCTAGAAATGTCTGCCGAGCACATTGCCTCCAGGATTATATCCATAGAGTCTGAAATCAGCTCTTACAAGGCTCTATCCGGTAAAATCAGCAGCGGGGATTTGAACCAGGTATTGAAAGCGAGTGAGAGGATATGTGACTTGCCGCTGATCGTGGACGACTCGTCTGTCCTGTCCATAAGCGGACTTAGGACCAGAATAAGAAGAATGCATCAAATGCACAACATAGGGGTGGTCTTTGTGGATTATCTGCAACTTATTAAGGGTACTACGAAAAGAAGCGGTGAAAACAGGGTTCAGGAAGTCTCTGAAGTAACTCAGGGCCTAAAAGCCATAGCTAAGGAGCTCAACGTCCCGCTGGTGGCGCTATCCCAGTTGTCTCGGCTTGTTGAACAGCGTGACGACAAAAAACCTCAGCTATCTGACCTGCGTGACTCCGGAAGCATTGAGCAGGATGCGGATGTAGTGATGTTTTTGTATAGGGAGGAGTACTACGAGTTGAGGAAACAGCCTGCAGAAGGCACTGCGAAGCATGCAGAATGGCAGATGAAGATGAATGCGATCAGCAACATTGCTGATGTTTTTGTATCCAAACAAAGAAACGGCCCGATAGGTAACGTGCGGCTCTTTTTTGAACCTGAGAAGGGTAAGTTCAGGGACTACACTGCACGCCACGAGTCTTACTAGTTTTACGGTCGCTATTTCCGTGAAAAATTGGCTCAAAATAGGAGTGTTTGCCCGCGGATTTCCTATCCAGTTAGTGCGTCAGTTGCGATCTTGGGGTGAAGTGCCCTGTTGCCATACGGCCGATGTGTGCTAACCTGAGTCCAGGTTATACGATGATTCTATGGTGAAATCTGCAGGGATTGCTGGGGCTGGATTGATAGGGAGGTTGCTTGCCCTCGAGTTGCTGCGCGAAGGGTGGCAAGTATCAATTTTTGACCAAGATGACACAACAGGCAGGAAAAGTTGCGGATTTATCGCTGGGGGCATGCTGTCTCCGTACTCCGAAGCGGAAACTATTGGAGACTTAGTGGTAGAACTGGGGCACAGGTCCTTGGAGTTATGGCCAAAAATTTTGCACTCTATAAATGCAGAGACATGTATCCAAATGCTGGGGAGCGTGATTGTCTCCCATGCTGGCGATTTGCATGAACTTGAAAGAATGCGTTCGGTCATCAGTCACAGATTTCCTGATCTTTTTGGCGAACTTCGCATTACCCACGACATAGGTGCGCTTGAGCAGGGGCTGTCCGTCTGCCACGGCATGTATATCCCAGGTGAAGGGTGCATAGATAGCATGCGGCTTTTTTCCAGCTTGAATAGTGCCATAAAAAACATGGGGATCCAGTGGTTCAGCAATACAAGAGTTGCTGAAATGTCACCTATGAACATAGTAACAGCCGACCGAGCGTATGTTTTTGACATGGTTTTTGACTGCAGAGGTGTGGGTGCTAAAAATGAGATTGCAGGTCTGAGGGGAGTGCGTGGGGAGGGCATATTGCTGCACGCTCCGGAAGTTGAAATCAGTCGCCCGGTTCGCATGATGCACCCAAGGTACAGTCTGTACGTTGTTCCCAGATGCGGGCACAAGTTCATGATTGGTGCAACAGAAATAGAAAGTTGTGACTTTTCTGAAGTGTCGGTCAAATCGGCGCTTGAAATACTGTCAGCAGCGTACTCACTTCACAAAGGTTTTGCGGAAGCCAGGGTAATTGATATGATGTCGGCATGCAGACCCGCATTTTTTGACAATCTTCCGCGCATATTTGTCGATAGCGGAATAATGCGGATAAACGGCCTGTACAGATACGGATACCTCAGCGCGCCAGCGCTAGTGCGCGAGGTCATTACGCTACTCAACCATGGCGATACGCGCTACCCAAGGCTTTGCGTTGAACGCACCAATGGTGTTTCTCACTAAATGGGAAACATGACCTCGATTTTATGTCTGTGGCGGCAGTGGTGGAGCACTTCGGGTCACATGCACATCAACCACCACCGCGTCGTTCCCTTTTACGTTTTTGCCAAAGTCCGACAAAAGCTCTTGCGGTACTATGATCGACCTGATGCTATCGGACCTCAATCCCAGCGCGCTAAACTCCAGCACGATTGGCACTTGCCTGTCACCGACCACGAAGTCTACACTTTTTTCTTTCTGTAACACCTTTCCGCGTACATCTCTTATGGAATACGTGATAGATACCTTATCGCCACAATGGGTAACAGTAACGGGCCTTACGCCGTCGCTGGGGTTTTTTTGATCGAAAGTTATCAGATTTTCCATGGCCTGGCTCTCGGCTACCTCGTCATCTATGGACAACAGCTGTACGTAGTGGCCTCCGATATTTTCTCCAGCTGTAACGTTTATCACTCTGCTCCCGCCTTTCCTCATACCGATCATGGCATGATTGAGCTCCCGGACTTTGTGTGACCCTAATTTAAAATTCATCGGCTTGATGCCCAGCCTGACCCTTTCCATGATTTTTGAGGGATTGACTGCATCTTCGTCTTTGTATCCGTCAGTTGGGAAATACGACACCGTCGCCGAAATTTTTTGCCCACACAAAGCTGCAGGCCCCTCACCCTGCTCCAAATCGATCGAATGGAACGTCTCCTTCGGGGGCATCCTGAAAGCTACATCGCGCAAGTGCTCTTCCAACCCCTGTTCCTTGATGTAGCGATCCAACCTTTCCTCTATCAGAGGGCGAAATACAAGTGCCCCCAGCTTGTATGCGGCTGGGCTGCCGTCATCCACGGTAGTGATAGAGTATGGCTTACCTGTGCTGACATCCTCGATACCAATGCTACTGGGGGTTATGGCCGTAAATGCCGTCCTAAGCAGAATCCCGAAAACGGCAAGGGATCCGACTACGTACAATAACCAACGTATCGCTTTCTTCATACTTTCAAGTTCTCTACATACGAAACAAAACCGCTGAGCACCGCAACGTCTCCGCGGAGCTTTTCCAGGTGTTCATTACACCGGCGTAGCAAGCTGTCTATATATTCCGACGTTCTCTCTGCTCCCAAGATGCGCGCTATATTGCCGCAACCCTGGTCTTCCTCGATATCACTCAGGTCGTCTCTCGCCTGAAATGCACATCCTAGGGCAGCCCCATATTCCGCAAGCGCTGTTCTTTCTTCATGAGAAGCTCCCCCTAAAATCGCTCCAGCCACGCATGCAGCCGAAAACAGTCTTCCAGTTTTTAACTCGTGGATTTTTTGAACCCGCTCCAGCGACATCTCCGAACCTGCCTCCAAGTCGAGCACCTGCCCGGCCACCATGCCGCGGTGACCGCATGCTTCAGCTAGCAGCTTTACGATCTCACACCTCACGGTGTGGTCCCAATCCATGGTTGACAATAGCTCAAAGGCAAACGTAAGTAAAGCGTCACCGGTCAGAACTGCAACAGCCTCTCCAAATTTTTTGTGACAACTTTCACGCCCGTGTCTCATGGATGCATCATCGACACAGGGCAGATCGTCATGCACTAGAGAATACATGTGTACGGACTCAATTGCCGCGCCGAGCCGCAGTGTGCGCTCTGTACTGACACCAAAAATTTGTGCCGATGTACTAGCCAAGAAAGGACGCAGGCGCTTTCCCGGGGACGATATCACGTAGATCAAAGCGTCATCCAAGGCCCAACCAAGACAGTGACTCTTGACGACTTGCAACAGCTCTTCGTCGATTAGACTGGCAAAGTCCTTTACCAACCGCGGTATGTCGTGGTGCATCAATGCTTGGCTCCTCCAGTTTGCGGGTTATGCTGCGGAAGTTTACGACATTTCCCGGATTTTTGCGAGTATGCTCAGCACTGTGAGAATCCAGAGTTTGTTTTTTGTTTTATACAACCTATAGTATCTTGTAATATGCTGATGTGCACTTGGTGAGTGTGGAGGGAACGTCTCGGTGAGGGCGTCTTTGTTTGCAGACGTGCTTGGTTGGGTGTGGTGTATGCTTGTTTTGCAAATATTAAGCTTATGTGGATGGGTTGAGAGGTCGCGAGAATTTGTGTTTGACTGTGATGGTGCTGATGAACTATATATGGGTCTGCTGTGACTCCTTCGTCTAGTGGTCTAGGACCCCACCCTTTCACGGTGGTAACGCGGGTTCGACTCCCGTGGGAGTCACTCACTCGCCTGTGCGGCGTGTGGTTTCTAGGGGTAGGGTTGATCCCGTAGGTGCTTTTTTTTATTTAACGAGTAGGTTGCCGAATGCAGGCGGGTTGTGCCTTTTAGATACGTAGGTGCTGCACTAAACGTGCAGATGATTGTGTGTTGTGTGGAGATGGCGTGCACTGTTGCGCGTCTTTCCGGGTTTAGGTGTTGGTAATATGGGGGTATGGCGAGGTGTCACCGATTGTTGTCGATTGCACTAGAGATGACAACTTAACGGCCTTTGGCAAGGCAGTGCTGTCTGATAGGTATTTGCTGGAGAATGAGGATTATCAGCAGCTTTTTGTGCGCGTTGCGCAGTATTATGCCGACAACGATGAGCACGCCCAGCGGTTGTATGATTATATGAGCAAGTTGTGGTTTATGCCTGCTACTCCGATATTGAGTAACGGAGGGACGAGCAGGGGCTTGCCAATTTCATGTTTTTTGAATGAGACGGAAGACAGTCTGGTTGGCATACTAAATTTGTGGAACGAGAATGTGTGGCTTGCGTCCCGTGGTGGCGGCATAGGAAGCTATTGGGGTAATCTGCGCTCTATAGGGGAGCGGGTGAGAGGTAGTGGTAAAACCTCGGGGATAATCCCGTTCATAGTGGTGCAGAATGCGCTTACTTTGGCTATAAGTCAGGGGTCCTTGCGTAGGGGCAGCTCCGCTGTTTACCTGCCTGTGGGGCATCCAGAGATAGAGGAGTTTTTGGATATTAGGAAGCCTACAGGAGGTGACCCAAACAGGAAGGCGCTCAATATCCATCACGGTGTTTTGTTGACTGATGAGTTCATGAGGGCTGTGGAGCAGGATAAGCCGTGGGATCTGGTGAGTCCCAAGGATAAGTGTGTCATGTCTACGGTGAGGGCCCGTGATTTATGGATTAAGATTCTCACTACCAGGGTTGAGACTGGTGAGCCATATATGGTGTTTGTGGATACGGTCAACAGGCATAGGCCAGATATATACAAGGAGTTGGGGTTGGAGGTGAAGATGTCCAACCTGTGCACGGAAATTATGCTTGCGACGGGGGAAGATCATCTGAATACTTCTAGGACCGCGATTTGCTGTTTGGCGTCCCTAAATTTGGAATACTATGACTCGTGGGCGTCGGATCCTCTCTTTGTGGAGGACATAATGCGGTTTTTGGATAATGTGCTGACTGACTTTATTAACAAAGCGCCTCCGGAGATCAGTAGAGCCAGATACGCGGCTGTGCGGGAGCGCAGTATTGGGATGGGCGTGATGGGTTTTCACTCATTTTTGCAGAGTAAGATGATACCCTTCGAGTCCTTTGCCGCTTCGGTGTGGAACAAGAAGGTTTTTGCGCACTTGAGGAGTCAAGCTGATGAAGTTTCGCTGAAGTTGGCGCTTGAGAAAGGGTCCTGTCCTGACGCGATAGATGCTAATAGGGTGGAGAGGTTTGTGCACAAGCTGGCCATTGCTCCTACGGCTTCCATATCCATCATTTCGGGCAATACTTCACCAGGAATAGAGCCTTATGCTGCGAATGTGTTCACGCATAAAACTCTGACCGGTTCCTTCGTGGTACGTAACAAATTTTTGCAGAGGCTTCTGGAGTCTAAGGGTTTGGACAACGAGCAGATTTGGTCTTCCATCTCCACTAATGAGGGCTCTGTGCAACATTTGGATTTTCTAACTGAGCGAGAAAAGCTGGTCTTTAGGACCGCGTATGAGATGGATCAACGCTGGATTGTGGAGCATAGCAGCGACAGGGCTCCGTACATTTGTCAGGCGCAGTCTGTCAACATATTCCTCCCTGCTGGCGTGCACAAGCGGTATCTACACAAGATACACTGCCTTGCTTGGAAAAAGGGTGTGAAGAGCTTATACTATCTCAGGTCTAAGTCGGTGCAAAAGGCGGACAAGGTGTCCCATATGCATGGTGATCAAGTGGTTTCTCCTCAGAGGCAGATTACCAACTTTGATTACGATGAATGCCTGGCGTGTCAGTGATGTGCCAGGTACGCTGGCTTAGAGGCAGCGTAGAAGTGAGGCTCTGTGTTTCCAAAAGATGTTGTGCGAGAGACTAGAAAATTTTTTTGAGGCACTGGGGTCAAACAGGAGAATTCTGGGGCTAGACTTCGGTGAGAAAAAGATGGGACTCGCGGTGAGCGACAGTTCTGGCTTGGTTGCCATGCCGTTTGGTGTGTACTTCAGAAGGAATATGAGGCAGGACCTTGGGGAGTTGAACGCCATAATGAAGCGTGAAGGGATAAGCGCGGTAGTCTTGGGTTTACCTTTGGAACTTAACGGGACAGAGGGGAAGCCATGTGAATTGGTACGGGCTTTTGCGCAAAAGCTGATGAAAAAGTCGGGAGTTTATGCATATTTGCAGGATGAGCGGTATACCACGGCCATGGCCAGCAGAATTACGGAGAGTGCTGGACTGCGCAGAAAAGAATCCCAAAAGATAGATGATAAGATAGCTGCGGTATTGATCCTGCAGCAAGTGCTTGACACTTATAGGGCGTTGACTCCGCGGTAGGTGGGCACTTGCGATTCTATATTATTACTGCACTTCTGGGCTTTCTTTTAATCAGAGAAAATATTGCAGCGGGAGGTGATTCTCTGATGCACCTGTACCCACGGTATTTAAATAGCCGTGGCAGGCAGTATTAACTTCGCTGCAGACTCTGATAGATAAAGACAGCATTGTCAGCGGGAGGTAATTCGCTGATGTGCATGTACTCCCGGTATTTAAATAGTTGTTCACACTAGATCCTGGGC